>NZ_JCAPET010000020.1:0-90702 GCF_059735245.1 Gorillibacterium sp. sgz306347 | reverse complement strand
ATCCTCTTACAGGCACCATGTAAGTTTTTTTGCAAGTCTACTGCTATTATCGGGCAAATAAATGCAAAAAGGCACCTATTTCTCCCGTTTTCTCCGAATATGGTTTGTTTCGCTGAAAATAAGTGCGTATGTGGAATTATTTCACGTTCGATCCGAGAAACCACCTGAAATAAGTGTCGCCATGCACCTATTCTCCTTTTCCTCCTGGTCCTTGCCGGCTTTTTGCCGCCGTTTTCCGGTTTCACCCAAAAAAGCGGCGGCAAAAAGGAACCCCGCCGTTTTCCGGTTCACCCAAGAAAGCGGCGGCAAAAAGGAACGGTGAGCAAGGCAGCCGGGGGTGCTGATGACGGCAGGCTTACAGAACATAAAGAAGATAGCGGCCCGCCAGGAACGCCGAGGAAAACGAAACAACCCCCATGTTCCCTCCCCCCTTTATCACGATGACAAACGCAAAAGAAACCCAGGATCATTAAAATGACCCGGGTTTCTCGCTGGCAGCCCGTCCCGCATAGGAACGGACTGTTCTTATAGCAAACGATTATTCGGCATCCAGTTCCACGTTGTGGTAGACCTGCTGTACGTCTTCCAGATCGTCCAGGACGTCGATCAGCTTCTCGAACTGCGCCTGCACGTCCGCCGGAAGCGTGACGAAGTTCTGAGCGAGCATGGTCTGCTCGGCCACGGTGAATTCCGATACGCCGGCATTCTTGAGCGCATCCTGCACAGCATGGAATTGGTCCGGTTCGGCGTATACGATAACAGCTTCGTCTTCCTCCACGATATCGCGGACTTCCACGTCGGCTTCCATCAAAATCTCCAGCACCTCATCGGCCGACTTGCTTTCCAGGCCGATGACCGCCGTCGCGTCGAACATGTAGTTCACCGATCCGCTTACGCCCAGGCTGCCGCCGTTCTTGTTGAACGCGGAGCGGACCTCGGCCGCGGTGCGGTTGACGTTATTGGTCAAAGCATCGACGATGACCATCGAGCCGTTCGGCCCGAAGCCCTCGTAACGCAGCTCGTCGTAGTTCTCGTCGCCGCCGCCCTTCGCCTTTTCGATGGCGCGGTCGATGATCGCCCTTGGCACATTATACGTCTTGGCGCGCTCCAGCACGAAGCGAAGCGCCTGGTTGGACTCGGGGTCCGGCACGCCCTGCTTGGCGACCACGTAAATCTCGCGCCCGAACCGGGCGTAGATCCGGCTCGTATTTAAATCTTTGGAAGCTTTCTTTTCCTTAATGTTGTTCCACTTACGTCCCATACGGTTTACGCTCTCTTTCCGCCTTTAATGAGCACAAATTCAGTTATATTATAGCCTGTAACGCGTTTTTGTTCAAATCGACCGTCTCCAAATCCCCCGGAAAGAACCCCTTTTGCCGCAAGTAAAAAGCCGGTCAAAACTAGTAAAAAAAGCTTGCAAATTTGACATCTTTCAAACGGATGGTTTACCATATTCTTGCCTTTGCTTCCGATGGTGCAATCGGGTCCGCCCCCTCTCAAGCCGAGCGGGGAAAGCCGAATCCTGCACGATCGGCCATCCTTTCGATCTTTTTCTCGATCTCTTTCCTGTCCGGAAAATCGGCTTTATACTAAGGGTTGCATAGCTGTTATCGGGGAGGACCGTCGTTATGGTAGGAATGAAGGACATTGCCAGGCTGGCAGGCGTTTCCGTTTCCACGGTGTCGAACGTCCTGAACGGGCGCAAGAATGTGGGCCAGGAGACAAAGGAACGGGTGCTGCGCTTCTGCATGGAATACGGATATGGGCCGCCCCCTTCCGCCAAAAAAGGAAAAACCGAAGAAACCAACAAAATCATGTTCATCTTCAGCGATTTCGACCGCGACTTTTACCTGCATATTCTGGAAGGCGTCAGCGATTGCCTGAAGGAAAACGGATATGATCTGATCATCTGCACCAACGAATCAAGCGTCAATTTCATGCGCGGCGGGTTCGCCCGGGGAACCATCAGTCTGGACGGGAATCTGTCCGACGAGTTTCTTCAGTCCGTTGCGGGGCCCGATTTTCCCGTCATCGTGATGGACCGGATCATGGAAGAAAAGACCGCACGGATCAAAAGCGTCGTGGTCGACAATTACCCCGTCATGTGCGAGCTGGTGCAGGCGCTGCTCGACAAGGGCTTCCGCCGCTTCGGCTTTCTGGGCGGCCTCAGCTTTACGCTGGACAACAAGGAACGGTTCGCCGGTTTTACCGACACGCTGGCCAAAAACAACGTGCCGTTCGACAACCGGTATTACTTCCACGGCAACTACCGCGAGACCAGCGGCTATCAGGCCGCGAAGCTGATGATTCTCAGCAACGCGTTGCCGGAGGTGCTCGTCTGCGCCAACGATAATATGGCCATCGGCGCCATCAAAGCGTTCGAAGAAAACAAGCTGCGGGTGCCCGGGGACATATCCGTCACCGGCTTCGACGATTCCGTTGCTGCGGCTATGGCGGGTCTGACAACCATTGCTATTCCGCGTTATGAAAGCGGTTATCTGGCGGCCAAGGAGCTGCTCGAAATGATTCAGGGAACGGCGGACACCGCGCCCTTCAAGCTCGGCGCATCCATCAAGTGGCGCAAAACCGTTTCCTGACCTACCCCATTGCCGTCCATAAAAAACGCCGCAAAGAGCGTCTTTTCTTCTCCGAACCGGGGAGGAAAAGGCGCTTTTTGTGCGGCGGCCGCCAAGATCTGTGAAGTGTCCAGTATATGTAAAAAACATCGTAAAACCACCCTCGCATTTTACAGAAATTTTACTTGAATTCCACTATCGAAATTTGACTTTTCAAATTTATCACTCTATTATGGTTCCTGTAAGCGTTTTTACCACTCTACGAAATGGGGGAGACACATTGAAAAAGGTAAAAAGTTTATTCGTTTTACTAAACATGGTGCTTGTGATCGCCTTGCTGGCGGCCTGCGGCTCGAATGGCGGCGATTCCCCGGCGGCAGACGGTGACAAGCTTGCCAAGATTTCTATTTTTCAGTCGAAAGTCGAAATCGCGGGGTCTCTTGAAGAGCTCGCCAAGCAATATACGGAGGAAACCGGCAACGAGGTGGAGGTATGGGGCGCCACCGGCGACGGGTACCTCACGCAGCTGCAAGCCAGGCTGACCTCCAATCAAGGACCGACGCTCTTCAGCATCGGCCCGGGCCCGGAGGCGGAAAAGTTTAAATCCTACTTCCAGGACATGGGCGACCAAGGCTATGTGAAAAACATCGCCGAGAACATGGCGCTCGAAACGGACGGCAAAATCGTCGGCGTTCCGTACGGCGTCGAAGGCTTCGGCCTGGTGTACAACAAGAATCTCGTCGATCCGGCGACCATTACCGACGCCGACTCTTTGACCAAAGCGCTGGAAGATTTTAAAGGCCAGGACATCAATGGGCTGAGCCTCGCTCAGGACGCCTACTTCCTGATCGGCCATATTATCAATACGCCGTTTGCGGTGCAGGACGACCCCAAAGCCTTCATCGATCAATTGAACGCAGGCGAAGTGAAGCTGGCGGACACGCCGGAGTTCCAGGAATTCGCCAAGATCATGGAAGCGATTCGCGCGAACGCGGAAAATCCGATGGAAACGACGTACGACAAGCAGATGGGCGACTTCGCTACCGGCAAAGCGGCGATGGTCCATCAAGGCAACTGGAGCTACGGCATGCTGAAGGATTTCGGCGAGCTTGATTTTGAAATCGGCATGATGCCTCTCCCGCTGGCCGGAAACGACAAGCTCGCGGTTGGCGTGCCGAGTTACTGGGTAATTAACAATAAAGCGAGCGCAGGAGAAATCGAAGCCGCCAACGCCTTCCTCGATTGGCTGCTGAACAGCGATACCGGCAAAAACGCCATCGTCAACGATTTCGGCTTCATTCCGGCCATGACCAACATCGAAGCGAACGAGCTGGACCCGCTGTCCAAAGCCGTGTTCGACGCTACGCAAAGCGGGGAAACCCTCGTATGGGCCAACACCCTTTACTTCCCCCAAGGGATCATCATCAACGATCTGGCTCCGGTTACCCAGGAGTTCTTCCTGGACCCGGGCATCACCGGCGAGCAGTATCTGCAAAATCTGGACGCCGCCTGGGCAAGAGCCGCCAAATAAGCTTACATTGAACGGGTCGGCGCAGCGGGCCGCTGGCAAGCGGTAATGCCCGCCGCCCCCGCTCAACCCATAGCCCCCAAAAAGCCTAACCTCGGCGTTCAATAACGGGAGCGTTAGGCTTTTCTCTACATCCTTGATGCTTACCGGGAAAGGAGGGATCGCCTTGCAGAAAAGAAAAGACCGGCTGTGGTTCGCCGTTTTTACGTTTCCGCTTTTGTTTATTTTTATCACGGTCGTCATCATTCCGTTTATCATGGGGATTGTGTATTCCTTCGTCCAGTGGGACGGCATTCCCGCCAACCCCAAAGTATTTGTCGGCGTGGACAATTACACGCAGCTGTTCCAGGACGACCGGTTCCTCGCTTCCGCATGGGAGACGACCAAATTCACTTTTATCGCGCTGATCGCCGTCAACCTGCTGGGCCTTCTTTTTTCGCTGCTGGTTACGACCAAGCTGAAGGTGCGCAACGCGGCGCGGACGATGCTTTTTATGCCTAACCTGATCGGCGGCCTGATCCTCGGCTACATTTGGAAGTTTATCTTTACGGACGTTTTCAAAAACGCGGGCGAGCTGACCGGATGGGAGGGCCTGTTCTTCAACTGGCTGCTGAACCCGGACTACGCGCTGTACGCAATCGTCGCCGTTTTCACCTGGCAGATGGCCGGCTATACGATGATTATTTACATCGCGGGCATTCAGGGCATTCCGGACGACCTGCTGGAAGCCGCCAAAGTGGACGGAGCGAACCTCTGGCACCGGCTGACCAAAATCGTGTTTCCGCTGCTTATGCCGTCGTTCACGATTTGTTTGTTCCTGACGCTTTCTGGGGCGTTCAAAATCTTTGACGTCAACCTCTCTCTGACCGGAGGCGGACCCAACAACTCCACCGAAATGTTCGCCATGAACATTTACAATGAAATTTTCGGTTACGGCAATTACGGGCTTGGCCAGGCAAAAGCCATTGTCTTCTTCGTGATCGTCGCCGCCCTCACCTTGACCCAGGTGATCATCACCAAGAAAAGGGAGGTGCAGCTGTAATGAAGAAAGCCGGCAAACTCGGCGCGGAGCTGCTGCTGTTCCTTCTGGCGCTCGGCTTCCTGTCTCCGATTTACATCATGCTCGTCAACTCGTTCAAAAACCGGGCGGAGCTGTACGAGAATACGCTTGCGCTGCCCTCCTCCTTCAGCTTTGACTATTACCGCCAGGCGATCGACAAAATGAATTTTTTCACCGCGCTCGGCAACTCGCTTTTCGTAACGCTGGCTTCGGTTTTCTTTGTTGTCCTGCTGGCGTCGATGACGGCCTGGATGCTGGTGCGGACCAATAACCGGCTGAGCCGGATTATTTTCTTCACGTTTGTCGCCACCATGCTGATTCCGTTCCAGACGCTGATGATGCCGCTTATGCAGGTCATGGACTGGATTCGCACCAACCTGCACATCCCGATGCTGAACACGCACGGCGGCCTGATCTACATGAACGTAGGCTTCCATGCGAGCATGGCGGTGTTCCTGTACCACGGCTTCGTCAAATCGATCCCCGTGGCGCTGGAGGAAGCGGCGACCATCGACGGCTGCTCCAAATTCGGCGTGTTCTGGCGGATCGTTTTCCCGCTTCTGAAGCCGATCACCGTGACGGTTGCGATTCTGGACGTCATCTCCTTGTGGAACGACTACCTGCTGCCTTCGCTGACGCTCTCGGACGTCGGGCTGCGCACGATTCCGTTGTCGACGTTCTACTTCTTCGGCGAGTTCACCATCGTGTGGAACCTGGCGATGGCCGGTCTGGTGCTCACCATCATCCCGGTCGTCATCTTCTACGCCATGGCGCAGAAGTACATCATCAAAGGCATCGCAGCCGGCGCGGTCAAATAACCGCCTGCACGGCCCCAAACCCTGGCGCACAAGCGCCAGGGTTTGAGGCGTGAAGAGCCGGCGGAGCGCGAGGAGCGTAGGCGAAGGGCCCGGGGCGTGAGGGCGAACGGAGCCGGGGCGTGAGACAAAAGAATACGGAAAATTTGTGCAGGGCGTAAGGTGCAAAGCGAACGGGTGACGGTGCGTGGGGCGAGAGAATGAGCTGAGTCGTATCTTCCCTACTCACAGTCGGGCAAGAATGGCGAGGACGAGCAGCAAGTTCCGGCCTAACTGTTAATTGAGGTCAGTACCTCCTTAACGATCAGGCACCCTTTTTAGGTCGGGGAACTCCTTTACGTGCTCAGAGGCCAGCCTTTTACGCGTACAGGCCAACTCTCTGCAAGGTCGTGGCACCTTCTCAATGCGTTCAGGCTAGCCCCCTCAATTCGGGCCGGATTTTCCTGCAAAAGTGCAGCAATATCGTGAGCAAAAGAACCATTTGCCTGGAATTGATGCGATTATGCAGGATATTTCCTGACTTTGCGGTCATGATTCCGACAAAAGCCTCATAATGCTGCATTATCGCAGTATTATCCGTCTTTTTTTCCTGCCAAGCCCAAATAATGATGCATATTTGCAGCTTTGCGATTCGTTACGGTTCTTTTCGGAAGACCTGTCCGGTAAGAAGAGAGAAAACTCTAAATTAGTGGCTCTTCTGGCAAGAATGACGGTCCCTCCATCAAACCGGCTGCCATAAAGCAGCAAAAGCATGGTGTGCCTCACAACAAGAAAAGAGCAGGACCATAACAGCTCTGCTCTTTCTTTGCGGAGTGGTGATGGCCGCTTGGCCGCGCCGGCCGCAACGCGCCTACAGTTTGCGGCGGCAACCTCTGCCGCGCAACCCGCCGGCGGCAGGGGGGCGGAGCGGCCGGGGCGGAGGCGCAGGAGCGTTAGCGTGCCTTTGGTTTTGGGAGGCTTCCGCCGCCGCGCTTTATTTGGCCTCCCAAAACCAACAGCGACCGAAGCCCCGCACCGGGCCGCACGCACGCCGGCCTTGTGCGCTGCGCAGCACGCACCGGCCGCGCGCATCTGCCGCAGCGTACACTCCGCACCGGCCGCCCCCGCGCGCGGCGTCACCGCGCGGCGGCGAACGCCTCCGCGATGCGCGCGAAGGAAAGCTCGGCCGTGGAGCCGACCACCAGGTCGGCGTCCGGGAACGTCTCCGGCCGGCCGACCGCGACGGCGTACATGCCGGCCGCCTTCAGCGCCTCGACGCCGGAGAACGCGTCCTCGATGCCGACGCAGCGGGACGGCTCCGCGCCGACCAGCTTCGCAGCGGTCAGAAAAATCTCCGGGTGCGGCTTGTTATGCGTCAGCTTCGCTGCGTCCGCCACCGCGTCGAACCGGTCCGCCAGCTCCAGTCTGTCCAGAATAAACGGCGCGTTTTTGCTCGCCGAGGCAAGCGCCGTTTTCAGACCCGCCTGGCGGATGGCCGCCAGCAGCTCGGGAATGCCCGGCAAAATGTCGGCGGGTGTGATTTTGCGGATCATGTCCTGGTAGATGCCGTTTTTGCGGGCGGCGATCTCCTCCTGCTCCCGCTCCGACAGCGCAAGCGGCTTCGGGCTTTGGCTCAGCAGCAGGCGCAGCGAGTCCATCCGGGAGACGCCCTTGAGGTTTTCATTGAACGCCCGGGTAAACGGGATCTCCATCTCGTCGGCCAGTTCCTTCCAGGCGAGGTAGTGGTATTCGGCCGTATCGGTCACCACGCCGTCCAAATCGAAGATAAACGCTTCCGGCAAACGGGTATCCATGATCTTCATCGCTCCTTCGTCGTCATTGGGAGGGGACGCCGGAGCGCCCCGCAGCTTAGACAGGCTTGCGGACAAGCGGCTCGGCGCCCAAAACGGCTTCTTCGCCGTACAGCCGAAGCGGCAGCGGTTCTCCGTCGAGCAGGGTCACCCGGACCTCGCCGGAGGTGACGCGAATGCCGACCTTTCGGCCGCGGAACCGGATGCGGAACGAATACGACTGCCAGGCTTCCGGCAGGAACGGCGCCAGCGACAGCCCGGATTCCTTCATCCGGACGCCGCCGAAGCCAAAGACGATGGCGAGCCACGTTCCGCCCATGTTCGCCATATGCAGGCCGTCCTTCGTGTTGCCGTGCGTGTCGTCCAGGTCGAGCCGGGCCGATTCGATGAAGTAATCGTAGGCTTTTTCCCGGTAGCCGACCTTGGCCGCCATAATGCTGAAAATACAGGAGGACAGCGAGGAATCATGCGTCGTGACCTTCTCGTAATAATCGAAGCTGCGGGCGATCGTCTCCCCGTCCTGCTCGTCTTCCAGCAGAAAATGCGCCAGCACGGTATCGGCCTGTTTGCACACCTGATAGCGGTAAAGGGTCAGCGGATGATAGTGCAGAAGTAACGGGTAATGCTCCTTCGGCGTTCCGGCGAAATCCCAAACGGCCTTGCGCAGGAACGTATCGTCCTGCGGGTTGATGCCCAGTTCCTCGTCATAGGGCAAATACACGATGCGGGCGGTGTCCGCCCACTCGGCTTCTTCTTCCTCCGTTACGCCAAGCCGTTCGCACAGCTCGCGGAAGCCGTCCGGCTTTTCCCGGCGCAGCACCTCGCAGCTTTTGGCGGCCCAGGCCAGGTTGTGCTTGGCCATCGCGTTGGTGTAATAGTTGTTGTTCACGAGACAGGTATATTCGTCGGGGCCCGTGACGTCGTCGATGTGAAACCGGTTTTTGTAAACATGGCCGACCGCCATCCACAGCCGGGCCGTTTCGATCAGCACCTCCGCTCCGTAGCGCAGAAGAAAGTCGTTGTCCTGCTCGACGATGTAGTGCTGGATGAAGCTGTAAGCCACGTCCGCGCTGATGTGGTACTGGGCGGTGCCGGCCGGGAAAAAGGAGGAGCACTCCGTCCCGGAAATCGTCCGCCAAGGGAACAGAGCCCCTTTGGGATGCCCCATTTCCCTCGCCCGCTCGCGGGCTTTTTCCAGAATCGAATAGCGGTACACCAGCAGCTGCCGGGCCAGGAACGGCTCCGCCATCATGAACACGGGCAGCATGTAAATTTCGGTGTCCCAAAAATAATGGCCTTCGTACCCTTCGCCGGACAGCCCCTTGGCCGCGATGTTGGCGTACGAATCCCGCCCGGCCGCCTGCAGCAGATGAAAGAGGTTGAAGCGGATGCCTTCCTGCAGCAGCTCGTCGTTTTCGATTTCAATGTCCGCTGCGTCCCAGAAGCCGTCCAGGTATTTTTTCTGCGACGCCAGCAGCCGGTCGAAATCGTAGGTGCTGAGCAGCCGGTGCAGGTAAACGGCCGTCGCGATCTGCTCGTTGCCGTGCCGCAGCGTATTCGTGTAGACGTTCCACTTGGTCAGCATAATCGGCTCCGACGGGCTGAGGTGGAAGCGGAACCGGCTTTCGCCGCGGTTTTCGCCGCATTCCGTTTCAACCTGCGGGCTTCCGGAAAAGGTGTGCCGGGACACGCAGGTGGCCTCCAGGTTGGAAACCTCCGTTTTGCAGGAAAGGTATAGGTAATCCTCCTGAATGCCGCATGAGGAAACCGTCAGCCGCTTGGAATGGCCGCTGGCCACCCGGGGGTCCTTCGGGTTGGAGTAGTTTTTTACGTCGCCGTTAATGGTCGACACGATGGAAACGGGGCCTTCGAAATTCAGCGATTGGATCAGAACCCGCTGGGCAAAAAGCTCCGTATGCGCAAAAGACGCCACCCGCTGAAACGTCAGCTTCAGCTCGCGGCCGGAAGGAGAACGCCAATGCACAATCCGCTCCGAATAGCCTTTGTCCAGGTGCAGCAGGCGCTCGAACGAAAGCACCTCGCCCTTGTACAGGCAAAACGCTTCCTCGTCCGCGCCGAAGCAGATGCGGATGGTTTGAGCGTCGATCACATTCAGCAGCTTTTGCTGCGTATCCGGGAAGCCGACCAGTTTTTCTCCGTACGCGATCGGCACCACATCGTGAAACGCGTTCAGGTAAGTGCCCCGGATGGAGTCCATCCCGAAGTCGTAGCCTTCCTCAAAGTTTCCGCGGACACCCAAATACCCGTTGCCAAGCGCAAAAAGGCTTTCCGCGCGCAGCAGGCCCGGGCCCGTTTGGTCTTTGTTTCGTATCGTCCATGCCATGCTAAAGCCCCCTTCCTTTCCGATGGGTTTATGACAAAAGTGTACCGGGAAAGCGGCCCCGCGAATACCGGGATATCCAGAAAGCGGTCAAAATTTTAAGGTGAGGTGATGAAAATGCCGCATGCCCGCGAATTTCAATGGGAACACCGGTTAAGGCAAACCCGGCTGGAGCTTTTGCAGCGGGGCTACAGCCATCCCCCGATCGATTATGAGCACGAGCTTACCGAAGCCATCGCCCGGGGCGACCTCGACGGGGCGTACCGGGCCATCGCCAAAATCAATGCCCTGGAAGGCGCCGCCCTCGCCCCCCACCCCCTTCGCTCGAAAAAAAACGCCCTCATTGCCGGGTGCGCCCTTTATACGAGAGCGGTCATCAAGGGCGGCGTCGGGGCGGAAACGGCTTTTCAAGCCAGCGACGCCTTTATCCGCGAGATCGAGTCCATCGGCGAAATGGAGCGGCTGCTGCGTTTTGAATATGAAATGCTTCGTGGGTTCGTCACCCTGGTAAACCGGGAAAAACCCGCCCCGGCCTACAGCCGGGCCGTGAAGCTGGCCATGCGCCGCATTTCGGAGGGCGTGTTTCAGGAGTTGTCCCTGAAAGACATCGCCGCCAGCGCGACGGTCCACCCCAGTTACTTAAGCTACTTATTCAAAAAAGAAACCGGAGAGACCGTCACCGCCTGCATTGCGCGGCTGAAAGTAGAGGAGTCCAAGCAGCTTCTGCTTCATACCGGACTCTCGATCGCGGAGATCGCGCAGGAGCTGCGCTTTTGCAGCCAAAGCTACTACGCCGGCAAGTTCAAGGCGCTCACCGGACTGACCCCCAAACAGTTCCGGGAGAGCGCCCGGACGGGCATAAGCCCGGGGAGGCCCGGCGGCGAAGCGCCGGCGGAGCGGCTGCTGTCCTGAAATCGGCCACTTCGGGGCGTCCTGCGCAGGTCAGCCTCCGGCCGCTCGCTTTTGCCGTGAAAACGGTTTAAACTTGCATTAGCGGACTGGCGTCCGCCTTGCTTGTCCGTCCATTCCATTTCACAGAGGAGTTGTCCCCATGATTGACGTACGCGGAAAATGGGCGCTGATCACCGGCGCAAGCAGAGGAATCGGCTATCATACCGCCTTGTTTATGGCCCGGCAGGGCTGCAACCTGCTCCTGCACAGCCGGAGCCTGGAGCATACGGCCGGGCTGGAAAAGGAAATCAAGGCGATGGGCGTGGAAGCCCGCAGCCTTCAGGCGGAGCTCGCCGATCCGGCGGCCGTAACCGCGATGCTGGACGAAATTGAAGCGATGGGCGTGCCCGTTGATCTTGTTTTCAACAACGCCGCCGTACAAATCGCTTACCGGAACGATTACTGGAAGACGCCGATTGAGGACTTTCAGCAGAGCTTCCAGATCAACTTCATCTCCGTGGCGATGATCTGCAACCGTCTGATCCCGCCCATGCTGGAGCGGGGCTTCGGCCGGGTCATCAACACGACGAGCGGCATCCGCAACGAGCCGGAACAGGCCGGCTACGCCGCCAGTAAAGCCGCCCTCGATAAATTCACCAAGGACCTGGCCTCGCGGCTGGACGGCACGGACGTGCTGCTGAACCTGACCGATCCGGGCTGGTGCCGCACCGACCTCGGCGGGCCGCAAGCGCCGAGCGAGCCGGAAAGCGCGCTGCCCGGCGTGGCCGTCGGCGCGTTTGTGAACGACCGCCGGAGCGGACGCTTTTTCCACGGCCAGCTGTTCACCGGCATGACGCTTGAAGAAGCCGTTGCCAAAGCCGAGACGATGGAAGCGACGCCTTACGCGATTTAACGCTTTGCTTGTGCTTTTGCTTGTGCTGGACGACGCGTCTCCCTTGCGGCTTCCCTTTGACTGCCGATGCATAAAACCGTCCGCATCCGCCAACCCTACCCCCTAGGCAAGGCGCAAAGCCGGCTTGCCGAACGCCGGTACGGCGCATTCTGGTCAGGAGGTAGCGATTCCATGGCAAAACCGGACAACCGGGCGGATAACGTCGAGCATCTGCAGGATAACATCCAGAACACACTGGAAAACCTGCACGAAGGCGAAGACTATTTGGAGGAATTCGGTTCAGAGATCGGCAGCGAGGAACGCAAACGGATCGAAGCCAAGAACGAACGCCGCAAAAGAAGCATCCAAGGCTTTCGCGAGGAAGTCAAAGACGAAGCGGACCATGCCGGGCAGTAAGGCGATGTCCGCCTGAAGGCAGCGCCGACAGGCCGCTGTTGAAAACGGCGCTCCGCTTCTTCCCGCATCGGGAGGAGCGGGGCGCTTGTTTCGTTTTCGGAGCGGGCGGTCATTGCCGAAAGGGGTACGCCTGGGCGGCGAGCAGTCAACCGCCGCGCTTCGGCTTCTTCTTGAGCGCGGTCAACTCCTCCGCCATTTCGGCGGGCAGAGGCCCAAACCGGGCCGGCATCGGAGCCGGATGGCCGCGCATCGGGCGCGGCAAAGGTTCCGCCGTTTGCGGCAGGCGGGCCTGCACTGGGCGCTCCACCGCAGGCACCCGCCCGGCCGGGACTTGCCTGCGCGCTTCCAAGCGCCGGATGACGGCATACGCGCCGCCAAACAAAACCACCAGCGTAAGGCCTGCAATCAGGCCGCCGCTTTGGCCGGGGATGAGCGGCATGCTGACCAGAATGGCCGCCAGGCTGATCATGGAAAACCAGGACGTGAAGGGATAGCCCGGAAAGCCCGTACCGGCGGCCAGCGCCTTACCGCCGTTTCGCCGGCGCAGCCGGTAATGGCTCGCCACAATGGCGAGGTAAGCGAACAGAAGCGAGAAGCCGCTTGAGCTGATAAGAAACAGATACACCCCTTGCGGCAGCAGCAGCCCGAGGCCCAGACCGGCAAGCATCGCCGCCCCCGAAATCAGAATGCCGCGATACGGGATTTCTCCCCGGTCCTTCATCCAACTGGGGGTATGCCCCTCCTCCGCCAGAGACCGGAGCATCCGGCCCAAGCCGAACAGGGACGCAAGCATCGTGGACAGAATGGCCGACACCAGAACAATGTTCATGACATCGCCCGCCCAGCCAAGTCCCTGCAAACTAAGAGCCGATACAAACGGACTTGTTTCACCGGTCGCCAAGCGAAACGGAAGCAGCAGGAACAGCGCGGCCATTGCCGCCAAATAGAAGCCGACCAGCGCGACGGTCGTCGCGCGGACGGCCTTGGGCACTGTTCGGGCCGGGTCGGCCGTTTCGGAGGCGGCCAGCCCCAGCACCTCAAACCCGGCGTAAGTCAGCATAACGATCAGCATGCTGCCCGCAATGCCGCGAATGCCGCCCGGGAACCACGTCTCCCCCCGCAGCGCGTCCAATCCCGCTGTGGCGCTGCCCGCCCCCCGGCCGATGCCAAAGCGTCCGGTCGCCGCGAAAAAGGCCAGTCCGGCCGCGATCAGGACGAAGGCGGCGATCGCCAGCAGCTTGACGGCGGCAAGCCCGCTCTCCAGCTTGCTCAGCCGGTCGGCGCCCAGCAGATTCAGCAGCGTCACCGCCGCGATAACCCCCACCCCGACCAAGGGAATCGAAAGGCCGGGAAACCAGCCGCGCAGCAGGATTGCGGCGGCCGTCGCTTCGCTTGACATCCCGAGCACCAGCCCGGTCCAATACACCCAGCCCACCGTAAAGCCGGCGCCGCGTCCGTACGCCTGCTCGGCGTAAGTGCGAAACGACCCGACGGCGGGCCGGGCGACCGTCATTTCCGACAAAGCGGATAAAATAAAATAGACCAGAACGCCTCCGAGCACGTAGGCAATCAGTACGGACGGCCCCGCCGCGCGGATCGCCACTGCCGATCCGAGGAAAAACGAGCCGCCCACCACGGTGCCCAGAGCCAGCATAACCAGGTGCCATACGTTCAGCCCTTTTCCCGTCTGCTTCACTCCCCCGCCTCCTGTCCTTTTTCGGTCAGTATCTGCAAGGGAAGAAGGTCTTAACCGGAGGGATGGCTGGAAACAAGCGGGGCCCGCTAGAGAACCGAAGCATGCCTCTCCCTGTCCTTTGCCCGTCGGCCGGAAACCGCATCGCGGTTTAATTTTCTCAAGTGCGGAATCAGCTTCTGAAAGAGCCCTGTTTCTTGTGCACGCATGGTGCGCAAAAGCTCGCCCATTTTGGCGGGGCCGTCGGACCGGGCCGTCAGCTTCAGCTTCAGGCACAGGTTGCGCACGGCAAGCGCCATGCGCTCCAGCCGGGCAAAGCCCGCGATCAGATCGGGGTCCACCGCCAGCCCTTTTTGCCGGGACAGGTACAAAAGCCTGGCGGTCATGATTTTTTTATGCTCATAGATCAAATGAAACATCCGCAGGTCCAGTCCCTCGGGGGGGGCCCCTTCGTTCAGGTAATCCAGCACAGGCTCATAGGTCCTCAGGCCAAAGATTTCGTCGTCTTTCGGATTCTGCAGGCTGCGGAAACGGCTGGCTGTGCTCTCCGAATAAAGATAATCCTCCAGAAGGCTGATCAGCGAGGTTAAATCAAACCGGTACTCCGCCCTGTCATCGGGCTTATAGAGGTGAATGCCGTCCGCCCACTGCACCATACCGGTCGCCGAATCATGCATTTGGAGAAACGCCTCCGTAAAGCCGGAAAAGGGAAGCTCTGAATACCCGTACGTTCCGTTCTCCTTGAAGCCCGCGACATGCAAAATCTTCTTCTCATCGTCATACCCGTAAATCAAAATATCGTGAATAAAATGCTCCCGCTGATACACCCAGCGGTCCGCCAAATAAAATTCATCGAGAAACGAAACAACGTAATGGCCTTCGTCCAAGACCTTCCGGAACATTTGCAGCACATCGACGTACCGGGAGACAGCCGTTTTGGTCAAATACATATCCGTGACCAGCGGGGACAACGATTTGACGGCCCAGCACAAATAAAAATTGAGATGGCGGTCCGGACGGTAGTACGAAAGCTGGACATAATTGCTGTAAAACCAGTCCCAAAAGGAAGGATGGAGCGCGCTGATGGACAGCGTGTAAGCGTGATGCTGAAAGCATACCACCGGTGACTCTCCCAGAGGCAGAACCGTTTTCATGGACAAGACCCCTTTTCTTTTCGGTAAGAAAAGCCGGTCCGCGCGCCCCCTAAGAGCCGCTTGCCTTGCTGCCGATGGACAGGCGAATGCGGCCTGTTGCTATTCCAGTAAATTATCGTAAATCGGTTGGCGGCAGGTGTAATGCGTCGCGTAGGAAAAGCCGAGACGGCGCAGACGGGCCGCCATGCCGTCCCGCGCCTCCTTCTCCAGCTCCGCCGGGCTGGACCCAAGCGTGATCAGATGGCCTCCGAGCCGCTTGTACCGGACAAGCACAGCCTCCAGGCCCGGCCGTTCTCCTTGGTCGCCCCAAGACAGCCCCGCCGGGGAAAGGATGGCCGCGGTTTGCAGCTCCAGCGCCTTGTACCGGTCCGCCAACGCTTGCAGGACCCGGTCCACAAGCGCCGTTCGTTCCCGGCGCTCCGGCTCCGGCAAGGCCGCTTCGCTCCAGGCCGCCAGCGCTTCGATTCCGCTTACCGCATCAAAATGCCCCAGATTCCGCAGCAGCCCTTCGATTCTCCGCCGCTGGCACTCCGTTTCCGCTCCTTGCTCGCGCTCTTCCTCTCCGGCAACCCCGGCAGGGGGCGAAAGGGACACCGCGCAGTAATCATATGCGGCTTCGTGCAGATGCCGCAGCAGCGGCTCCCGGTCGCGGAAATCGGTCCGGCACTCCAGCCCATGGTACACGTTCGTCCGTCCGTGATGCCTCCGTTTCGCTTCCCGTAGCAGGCGGAGCCGTTCTTCGACGTTCTCCGCCCGCATCGCCTCCTTTGAACCCGTCTCCTCATACAAGACGGAGAAAGTCAGGCCCTTTACGCCCTCTTCCGCCGCCCGTTCGCACAAAGCCGGAATCTCCGGCACATCCCTGACCACCAGATAGTCGACGCTCGCCATCGGTTCACCTCTCCGCCGCCGCGGAAGCCGGCCTCTGCCGTTCGGCTTCCGCTTTTCGTTGTTCCCAGGAGGGCGACAAGATGGTTTCGATCGGGTCTTCCTCCGCCTTCAGGTTGTGATACATGCCGCAAAGCGAACACAGGTCGTCATAGGCCGCCGTCAACCCTTCCAGCGTCAGCTTGTCCAACTGCTTTGCTCCCAGGTCCAGACCGAACAAACGGGCGATGGAGGCGCCGATGGAGCAGCAGAAGAACCCCGCGAAGTTCATTCCGATTCCGCATTCCTCCGGAATCCAGCAGCCCTCGTACCGGTGGTTTTTGTAGACGTACAGGTCCCGGGGCGCCACATGAACCAGCGAGTACCCTTTGATGAAATTGCCGGTCTTCCCGGAGTTTTCGACGATGATGGACGGGTGCCGCCTCTCTACCAGCTGCAGCAGTTCGCGGGTTTTGGCCGTCGTTCCGTTTGAGCTCACCCGCAGGTCAAGCGCCGGGTTGTGGGTCCTTTTGTAGTCGTCGAGCAAGTCTACGATCTCCAGAAAACGCGGATGCAGGGTCGGCTCGCCGCCCATCACCTTGATGCGTTCCCACGGGTAGCGCAGCCGCACCGAATCGTCAATGAAAGAGCGGATCTGCTCTACGGTCATTGTTTCATGCGGACCGGTCGGGAAGGCCGAGATGCCCCGGTTGCAGTTGCAGCATTTAAGCGAGCAGGCGTACGTAATGTCTATTTCCAGCTTGGTCAGGCACGGCAAATAGGGTTTCATTGGGTCACCTCTGGTAAAAGTTTCGCGGCTAGGCGGGCTTATTCGGGCAGCCGGGCGAGCAGAACGGACAGCCGCTCCGCTTCCTGCTCCAGTTGTTCCTCCAGCAGCAGGCCGATGCGGCCCGGCAGCGCCGGGTCCCCGGTGATGCGGTGCTTGACGGCGAGATTGCGGATGGCATAATGACGGTCCCGGCTTTTCCCGTAGGCTTCCATCAGCTCCGGCGCCCCCGGCAGAAGGCCCCGCTCGTTCATATAAGCCAGCCGGAGCACCATCAGCTTCTTGTGTTCCCATAGCAGGTGCAGCGCGCGGATATCGAGGTCCGACTCCGGCCCCGGCACGACGTGGCGGACGGCTTCCAGCCCGAAGCGGCAGGTTGCGATAAAAGAAAGGTCGTTTGAAGGCTGCGAACGGGCGTAAGCGGCCAAACCGGCCCTCACCTGCCGCACATCGAAAAGGTACCCGTTCTCTTCCAAGGGCTCCAGCAAATGAACGGTGTGAAAAAACGGGTCGTCGGCGCCGATGCTCCAATACCCGTCCTCCAGTTCATCAAACCCGCAGGTTACGTGCGTGTATTTTCCGTAGACCAGGTTGTCCGCGATGCAAGCCTGCCCGGTGCGGGCGTCGTATCCGTATACGAGCACCTCGTGCCAACGATCGTTTTTTCGGTATGAGCCGGACTGGGCCAGATACCGCTGGTTCATCATGAAATAGACATAGCAGCCGTTGTCGAGGCTCTCGCGGATGCACGCTTCCAGCGAGCCGTACCGCTGCCCGATCACTTTTCGGGGAAGGGAATAATGCGTGAGCCAGGGACAGTTGTCGAGCAGCTGATGGTGCCCGTCGAAAAACAGCGTCTGCCAATCCTCCACATACCGGAGCTGGATAAAATTATTGAACAGCCAGGGCTGCACGGTATTCCCGCAGCCGATAATCGAGAGCAGGTTGCCGTACAGATTGAACGTGGTGAGGAGCGGCTCCTCCATCGGAAGGCGAAGAAGCGGCGCTCCGCCGGGCGCTTCGTTTGAGGCGCAGCCGGCCGGACGGGTGACGTTCATGCAAGTCCTCCTTGTTGGTCCAAATAGTCAAATAAACGGTCGGTCAGCCCGGCAAAGCGGTCCGTCGGCATCGCGGCGGAAACGCGAAACCAGAACGGGCCGTCCGGGTTCCGTACGATATTGTTGCAGAAGGACGTTTCGGGAAGCAGCAGAATCCGGGTCTCTTTCATAAGCCGCAGGCAAAAATCCACCCCCTCGGTCCCCTTCATTCCGTCCAGGCAGGCGCAAAAGTTAAACCCGCCCCCCAATCGGGTTGTCCGTCCCCCCGCCGTTCCGGCCAGCTTGCCGCGGAAGCAGGCGTAATTTTGCAGGATGGCGGCGTTCGTCCGGGCGATTTCCCCGGCAAAGGCTGCCGCCTCCTCGGCAAGCTGCGGATTTTTGACCATCGGCTTTAAAAACTCCGTATAAAATGCTTTCCCGGCGCCGATGAGCGCCGACTCCCGAAAGCGCCGGAGCAGAACGGCCGGGTTTCTCTCTCCGTCCGCCCGCCTTTTCTGAAGATGCAGCGCCCGAAACAGAACATCGAAGATAAAAGGCAGGATGTAGACCGAAGGCACGCTGAAATAATGCATTTCGCAGCAATAGGTAAGGTACCGGTAAAACGCCCGGTCAGACAAGACGTACCCGATGCGGGCCCCGGGAAGGCTGCGGGTTTTGGACAGGCTGCCGATGACCACGGTCTTTTCACCGTAGCCCTGTTCCTCGACGACGCGGTTCACGTTGACGAATTGGAACGGCTCCGCAAACTCGTCGAGCTGGCATTTGTCGATCAGCAGCATGGCCCCTGACGGCTTCAGAAGCCGGATTAACGCCGCCAGCTCCTCTTCGCTGTAAAGCTCGCCCGACGGATTGAGCGGCAGCGCCAGGATCACCAGCCCCGGACGGTGCGCCAGGATGGCGGCGGCAATTTCCGCAAGCGTCGGAGCAATCCGGTCCGGCTCCCCGGAGGTCAAGGTAACCTCCCGCAGCCCGTAGCGCATGCAGCATTCGTAGAACAGATAGTAGTTCAAGCCGAGCAGCAAAACGGAGGATGCCGGATGCCGGTCGGCATAATACTCCATAAATACCGTGATGCCGTATGTCGCGCCAAGGGTGGCGCAAGCCGCTTCGGGAAAAGAAACGGGGCGGTCCTCCTCCTCTCCGGCGGCATAACGTTCATAAAAAAGCAGGGCGGCCTGCACGGCTGCGTGTCCTGCATTGGTGCTGTAGGTGGCCGTGAAGACGCCCGCACGGCATTCCCGCTCGTATTCGTCCCGGTAAAGGCGCGGCGGGGGAAAAAAGTTCAGGCCCGAAGAAAGGTTCGTCTCCGGGTTGACCGTCACCATGAGGGCGTTCCCCCGGTCCTCCCGCTTTCGCCTCTCCAGAGCTTGATCCACGTAATCAACGAGCCTCAAGGCAGCATCACTCCCGTCCGGACCCCCGGGAGCGTCGCGCCATAAGCCGCGCCGGCTTCCGATGCTTCCCAAAGCGACGCCAGAAGAACGCTCTGCCGGTCCGGCGAAATCCCTTTGGTTTCCAGCAGCGCACGGAAGAGAGCCGCCGCCTGGACCGCCTGTCCGACAGGCGCGTCTTCGGCGGCTTCGAGTTCCTTCCGCAGGCGGGTTAGCCCCTGATATGGCTCGGAAACGCGCCGGGCGTAATCGGGGGACGGCGTCCCCCCGCCGTTCGGCTCGCTGACCGCGGCGCGGATGCACCCCGCCGCAAACCGCCGTGCCGCCGCAAGCCGGCCGTTCCGGGCCAGCGCGCCAAACGATTCCGCAGGGTCTTCCGTCTGGTCCATGGCCAGCACCGCCATTGTCCCTGTGTTGTCCCGGTTCATCTTGGCCAGGACCGCGCCGGGCCCAAGGTCGATTCCCCGCTCCACCCGCTCGCGCTCCAGGAAGCGGACCGTTTCCAGCCAGCGGACCGGGGCGGTGAGCTGCCGGGTCAGCAGCGGCACGACCTCTTCTTCTCCGGCATAAGGCCGGGCCGTCACGTTGGAGACGACCGGCCAGCGAAACGGCCGATGCGGCAGGCGCAGCAGCTCGTCCCGAAACGCTTCGGCGGCCGGGCCCATGGCCGGGCTGTGAAAAGCGGCGCTCACCGCAAGCGGAACCGAGGCCCCTCCGGCGGCCGCCACGAGCGGCTGAAGGGCCGTCAGCGCCTCCCGCCGGCCCGAAACCACCAGCTGCCGGGAGGAATTGAGGTTGGAGACGGCCGCCTCCCCTCCCGGACGGGAAACCCGGGCGCACAAGGCTTCCAGCGCGGATTGCTCCACATCCCGCACCGCCAGCATGCCGCCTTCTCCGGCCGGATCGGCTTCCTGCATCAGGCGGCCCCGGATGCGGGTGAGCCGGAGCGCGTCCGCAAAGGCGAACACACCGGCGCAGGTCAACGCCGTGATTTCGCCCAGGCTGTGACCGGCGAGGTACACGGGGGGCGGCCCCACGGCCAGAAGCACCCGGAAGGCGGCGACCGAAGCCGTCAGAACGGCAGGCTGGGTCACCTCCGTCCGCGCCAGCTCGGCTGCTGTTCCTTCGAAGCACAGCCGTTCCATGGAATAGCCCAGGCAGTCGCTCGCTTCCTCAAACGTCTGCCGGGCTTCCGGGAAACGGCCGTACAGCCGCTTGCCCATTCCGGGGTGCTGCGCGCCCTGTCCCGGAAAAAGATACGCGGTGCGGGTCATGACGCCGTCGCCTCCGCTCCGCGGGCGGCGGGCTCGGGCTCCGGCGGCGCCGGAACAGCCGCCGCCAGCCCGTGCTTGATCAGCCACATGGCGCTCCGTTTCGCCACGCTCGCACTGCAGCCGCCGCCGAGCGAGGCCAGCAGCCTCGGAAGCGGAACGCCTTCTCCGCTCTGGTCCTGCGTCCGCAGCGTCCCCAGCAGCTCCAGCGAAAGCCGGAACTCGTCGAAATGCCGCTCAATGTCATAATGGAACGGAAACGGATGCCCGCCGTCCAGCAGCGCATCCCCTTCCTCCGTGATCCGCAAAACCAGCGACTCGTCCAGAAACGCGGTGGGGTAACCGGCAAACCCTTTGCAGTACACCGGCTGCAGGAAGGAAAGCCGGTCCCGCTGGTCGCTGTGGGGCGTGCGGCTGCGGATCGCCCGCAGCTCGTCCCACAAAGCCTCGTACTGCGGAATCACGGCCGTCCAGCCGAAGCGCGCCTGCGCCCGCCGGACCGATTCCGCCGCCATGCGCTCCCGCAGCTCCGGCTGGTCGAGCAGGGTCTGAAGGGCCGCCTCGTACTGCCCCAAATCGACCGCAACGGACTGGCTCATCAGGAAGTGATGAACGCCTGTCCGCTGCAGCGGCTCGGAGGGAAGGAGCGCGGCCCGCCGGATGTCTTCGTCGCATTCCATCCAGTAGGTCGGAATGCGGAAGCCCGTCTCGCCGTGCGCCACCGTATCGCGGTAGCCGTCCCAATCCGAAACGACCTGCGGGACGCCGCAGGCCATCGCTTCAATCGGCGTAATGCCGAAGGTTTCCTGAATGTTATCGACCGGGGACACAAACACGTCGGCGGCCGCCAGCAGCAGATGCCGCTTGCCGACCTCGTGCTCCGGCATCAGCCGGACGTGCTCCCCGATGCCGAGCCCTGCAAGATACGCCTCAAGCGCGGGCAGCATCGGCATGTTCTGCCGGTCATGCCCGGCGATGACGAAACAGAGCCGTTTCTCCGGGTTTTTCTCCACGAGCCGCTTGAACACCACCAGAAGCGGCAGCAAGTCCGCTTTGTCGTAGGCCGAAATCCGGCCTAGCCACATCACGACAAAAGCGTCCTCCGGAAGCCCCAGCTCCCGGCGAAGCGGCGTTTTCTCCCGGGGCCGGAACAGCTCCGTGTCGACCCCGAGCGGGATGACGTCCAACCGGCCCCCATAATGAAGCCGGGCTTGACCGCTTCGGGCCAGCGAGTCGCGGACATGCTCCAGCATGGCCTCGACTGCTCGCTTTACGGCGGCGGAGGTGCAAATCAGGGAGTCGTAGGCGCGAAACGGCATCAGCAGCTTGAGCAGGTACAGGCTGTCCAGGTAGTTGGGATAGCTCGCGCCGTGAATGGTGTAGGTAACCGGAAAAAACGATTCGGCAAAAAACTCGCGCAGGTACACCAGCGGCGCGAACTCCATGCTGACGTTGTGGAGGACATCAAGGTCCACCGGGGTGTTTCCTTTGATCAATTCCAGCTCCGACACCATCCGAAGGGACATTCCGCTGCCATGCCTCCGGAGGGTCTGCTTGTACTTGCGCTCCATGGCGCTGTGCTGATACTGCGTCGGGTCTCCGAAGCAAACCATTTCTTCATAGCGGCTGTGCCGCAAGAGCGCCTGAAACGTGTCGTTGACGGCGATGTCATACCCGAATACGGCGTCGAGCGAAGACGTCACCCGAAAAGCGTTGCCCATGATGCCCAGCCTATTGCGCTCCGATTCCATGCGCGACAACCTCCTGTTTGGGAAAAGATGGACCAGCGTCGAGCATTCCTGCGGTAAGTTTGTAGACCTGATCGGCCGCATCGAAATAGTGATCGTCGTGCGTGATCGCGATGACGATTTTGCCTTTGTCCCGGAGCTCGGGAAGAAGCGTCCGATAGAAAAAATGCTTGAACTCCGGGTCCTGGTCCGCCGCCCATTCGTCAAATAGAAAGATCGGCCGGTCCTCCAGGTAACTGATCAAAAGCGCCACGCGCTTGCGCTGGCCGGTCGACAATTGCAGGTGGTCGAAACGGCCCTCCGTAACCGTCAGCTTGCGGTTCAGCTGAAGAACGCCAAGCAGGCGGTCCAGCTGCCCGCGCTTCTCTTCATAAGGAATGCCGTAAAGCTCGTGGAACAAGTGAAAATCGCTGAAGACCGCCGAATAATGCTCGCCCAGCTGTTCGGAGGGAATCGTTCGGCCGTTCAGCAAAATCCGGCCGGACGACGGTTTGTACAGGCCCGTGAGAAGCTTGGCCAGCGTTGTCTTGCCGCTTCCGTTGCCGCCCGTGATAAAGGTGACGGCGCCCGCCGGAAAACGCATGGTGAGCGGTCCGACCCGGAAGCCTTCGGTTTCCTGCCCGTAGGTATACGCCACATCGTCCAGCTCCAGCCCGAAGCCGCCGAAAGCCGGCCGGCCCGCCGGTTCGCTTCGGCCGGCCGCCGTGTGCTCCCCGGAAGTCCATTCCCCGCCGTTCGCAGCCCCGCCCGCCTCGCCTTCCCGTTCCGCCGCCGGTTCCCCTTCCGTCAGCTCTTCGTTTTCCGGCTTTGCTGCGGAAAGCGCATCCTCTGCGGGCATGCGGTCGATGACGAGTTGCAGCCGCCGCCAGCTCACCCGGATGCGGAACAGCTCGGGGATGTTGTCCAGCACGGAATGCACCGGATTGGTCATGTACAGAAAGATGAAAATATACGCCCGCAGCTCGGACGTCTGGATCGTGTCGAACAGAAGCGGAAACAAAAAAGCGACCGTTCCGATAACGAAGGTGAACAACAGCTCGCCGATGATAAACGCGTTGGCGAACTTCATGGAAGCCAGGGCGCTTTGTTCCTTGTAGCCGTCGCAGCATTCGTCCATGGCGCGGCGAAACGCATGGCGGCGCGCCTGCTTCATCTTCAATTCCTTGAAGCCCTGCAGCAGATGATCGATAAAGGAAAAGAAGGCGTTCTGCATGTCCCGGGTGCGCTCCCAGATGACATTTGCGGAGCGGCCCACCACCGTGTACAGCCCGGCGGCCAGCGCGATAATGCCAATGGAAATAAGCAGGCCGTAAAAATTGATGGTGCCGAGATACGCCAGACAGCAAATCAGAGTCGCCGCGCCGGTAAGCGCTCCGATCACAACGCCCGGCAAACGGCTGACCGCTTCGGCGTCGTTGTTCAGTCCCGCCTGAATGGCGCCTTCCTCCACCCGCTCCATTTTTTCATAGGACGTATTCAGCACGCGGTCGATCAATTGCATGCGTTTGTTGTAAATCATGCCCGTGGCCAGCTTGATCAGCTCGGTGCGGATCAGCTTCTGCCCGCCGACGTAGAGAACGAGGCCCAGCACAAAATAGAGCGACAGCGCGCTGTAGAGCGCCTCCTTCCGGTCAAGGGCGGAATTGATCGTGAAGATCACGAAAGCGTTGCCGAAGCCGCTTACGAAGCTGAGCAGCACAAGGGCGAACAACGGCTTTTCCGACTCCAGCGGAAACCACTGCAAAAGCTGCAGATAGGCCAGAAACAACGCCGACGCCGCAAAGAGTACGGTGAGCGCGGGAATCAGACTGAAGGGCGCCCAAACCGCCGCGAAGCTCCAGGGAACCTTTTCGAACAGAAGCTCCGGGATGAGATACAGGCAGTAGCCGAAGCCGGCCAGAAAAAGGGCCGAACCGGCCAGCCTGGCAAGCCTTGCCCGGCTCGGCGGGAGCGCCCGGCGCTTCTTCCGCCGGACATCCGCGAGAAGCCGGCAGACGGCGAACAGGCTGCCCAGGAAAATGAGCGCCGAAACGCCGGTCAAAGCCGTGCATAACCGGTCCAGGTTCAACATCTGGTCCTTGGTTTGGGGCTTCTCCAGCTTGACTCCGTCCAGGAAGGCGACCGCCTCCTGCACGATCGTGCCCGTGTAGTCCGAGCTGCTGTTGGCCATCACGGCGGCGGCGAATCGGGAGCCCGGACGAAAGAGAATGTAGGACGAGAAATTCGGATTGGCCCCGGCGTGCGCCAGCTCGCCCGTCCCCTTCTGAAACACTTGCCAGCCCGCCGCATAAGAAGAACCGTCCGGTTCCGGCGCGACGCTCCGGTCCGGCTCGTGCGATTTTTCGATGAGGCTCCGCAGCTCCGGAGCAATCGCGGCGGTTCCGGTTTGCGCCTTCAGCCACCGGACCAGATCATTCGTATCCAGCAGGATGTAGCCGGCGGGCGTATTTCCCCGGTATGTGGGGGCAGCGTAGGCCCGCTGCGCCAGAAAGCCCGGCTTGTAGCCGGCCGCCATCGTATCCAGGGCGTACGCCTGCGCGCGGGAGGCGTACGCATGCTGAAAGCCAAGCGGCGAGAAGACATGCTGCTCCACAAAGGCTTCATACGACTGTCCGCTGACCCGTTCGATCACGAGGCCGAGTATGTCGTAATTGATCGTTGCATACAAAAAGCGCTCGCCCGGCTTGTACTCCAGCTTGCCTCCCGAGAGCAGGCGCACCGTTTCTTCCAGCGCGCCGTCCCCGGCGCTGGCCGGAATTTTTCCGATCGTCCGGGCCGGGATGCCGGAGGTCTGATACAAGAGCTGGCCCAGCGTGATTTCAACGGGAGCGCCCTTGTACGTCATCTCAAACCAGGGCAGATACCGCGAGACCGGATCGGTCAGCTGGAGCTTGCCCGCCGCCTCCAGCTTCAGGACGGCCAGACCGGTAAACGCCTTGCTTGTGGACCCCAGCTCGAAGACGGTCTTTTCCGTCACCGGGGTTTTCGGGTCTTTGCGCGCGTACCCGAAGCCCTTTTGGTAAACGACTTCTCCTTTTTCGATCAGCACAAAGGACAACCCGGGGATGTCCCCTTTGCGCATGTAATGCCTTATCAGCTTTTCCAGCTGCTGTTCCTGCCCGGGCTGGAGCCGGACGCCCTCCGGCTCCGCCCTCCCGGTCCCCGCAAAGCCGACCAGCAGCAGCGGAAGAAGCAGAAGGCAAACCAGCAGCCTCATACGTTTGTTCATATTGCCAGCTCCTTTTAGGCAAAAAGCAGATCAAGCTCCTGCCGGCTGAGTTTCACGGTATCGAAATCGGACGGGGTAAAGACGGGCCGCTCCCGTCCCAGGCAGTGCTCCGCCACCTGCGTCAAGCCGGCCAAAAAGCGCTCGCCGAAGTAAGCGGCGGCGGCCGGGTCCCACTCGCAGCTGTCGTACAGGATTTCCGCGCGCAGCCGGCGGTCCGAAACCAGCACGTTGCATTCGGCCCGGCAGCCGAGCAGCGCGCAGCCGCTCGCCCGGTCCCGCCCCGTATCCCTGGAGGAAACCGTAAACCGCCGGCTGGCGGCGGTGTCCAGTCCGCCCAGATAATTAAAGCGGAGCAGCCGTTCGCCGTGCGGGGGAAGCCGTTTCGCAAGCTCCGTCTCAACGCCGTAGCCGAGCCCCCGCCGGGGGACCGCACGCAGCCTTTCCTTTGCCGCCACGATCATCTCTTCCGGCGGATCGCCGCGGCGGACCGGAAAGGACAGCGGATAGAGACTCGTAAACCAGCCGACCGTCCGGGAGACATCGAGCGGATTGTCCCCATCCGCCTCCCTCCCGTGGGCCTCCAGCTCAACCCGGGGGCCGTCCTGCTCCGGGCACTCGCATAGTGCGAGGAGCAGGCCCGCGACGACAAGCTCCTGCGTTTCGGTGCGGTACGCCCGGTTGGCTCCGGTCAGGAGCGCCTGCGTAACCGCTTCGGGCAGCTCGCCCCGCCACACGCGGATGTCGGGCGGGGCTGCCGCCGGACCGTTCCGGCGCCCGTGCGGCTCGTCCGGCACGGGGAGCTGCCTTTCCGGTGAGGGGAGTTGCGTTTGGGTTTCTCCGAGCAAGCCCTGATCTTGAGCATTTCCGTAGAGACTGTGAGCCCGGCCGCTCTGTAACGCGCTCCGTTCGGAAGCAGCGCACGCTTCCTCCCGCCAGAAAGCCGATTCCGCTTCCTGCTCTTCGGTCCGGTTTTCGCGGGGCTGAAGCTCCTTCGCCCATTGCAGCAAAGAACAGGCGACGGGAAGGATACCGGGCGGCTCGACCCGCTCCTCTTGCCCGAGAAGAGCGTCCAGATCTTCCAGCAGGATGCGCCAGGACACCGCATCCACCACAAGATGGTGGGCGGTCAGGAGCAGCTCCCGGCCGCCTTCTCCGAAGTCGAACAACCCGGCGCGAAACAACAGGCTGTGCTCCAGATCGAATCCGGCCTTCAAGGCTTCTCCAAGCGACCGGCGAGCCTCCGCCCTCTCTTCTTCGGGAGCGGCGCGGAGGTCAAAGGTGCGGAGACGGAAAGGCGTCTCTTTGTGAACCGGGTTGAAAGCGAGCGTCCCGGTGGCCGGGTCCAGGTTCAGACGCAGCGCGTCGTGCCGCCGGACCAGCTCGCCGAGCATCGCTTCAAGCCGTTCGGCGGAAGCCCCGGTTTGCAGCTCCAGCAAGACGGACTGGTTGTAATGCGCGGCATCCCGGCCGCCCTCGCGCAAAAACCGGGCGATTACAGGAAGCGGCGGCAGCGCTCCCGAGCTCCCCGCTTCCCCGGAATGGTCCCGCGGTTCGCCCAGAGGGCGGACCAAGGCATACATGCGCCCCAGCTCGGGGTTGGCCATGATGTCGCGGACGGCCAGAGAAAGTCCGTGCTCCTGAAGCTTGTTGGCGATTTGGATCGCTTTGATCGAATCCCCGCCCCAGTAAAAAAAGTTGCTGTCCGGCCTCAGCTCGTCCGGGTCCGCCTGGAGAATTCCGCTGACAACCCGGTGCACCGCCGAATCCCGGACCCCCCCGGGAACAGCCCCGGCAGGGGTCGGTGCGCCCGGGTCCTGCGGCTTTGGAAGCTTGGCCCGGTCCAGCTTCCCGTTCAAAGTGAGCGGCATCTCATCCAGCGCGATGAAAAAGGACGGCACCGCGGGAGCCGGAAACCGGCGGCGGGCAAACGCCTTGACGTCCTCCAGGGCGGAGGGCGGCGAAAGAACCGCATACGCGCACAAATGCCGGACGCCGAGCCGGTCCGTGACCGTTTCCACTGCGGCCGTTTGGACGGCGGGATGCTCCGCAAGCGTCAGCTCCACTTCCGTCAACTCGATCCGGTGGCCCCTCAGCTTTACTTGCCGGTCCTTCCGGCCGATGTACTCCACCCGGCCGTCCGCTGCAAAAACAGCCAGGTCGCCGGTCCGGTACATGCGCTGGCCGGGAACAAACGGATTCGCCAGGAAGCTGGCCTCCGTCAAGTCCGGCCGGTTCCAGTACCCGCTGGCCACTCCGTCCCCCGCCACGTACAGCTCCCCGGGCACCTCCGCCGGAACGGGCTGCATCCGGCCGTCCAGCAGATAGATTTTGGTGTTGGCGATGGGGACGCCGATCGGCACGGCGCCGCCGGTATCCCGCGCCGGGTCGAAGCGGTGGATCATGCAGCCGACCACTGTTTCCGTCGGCCCGTACTCGTTGTAAATCTCCACCCCTCCGAAGGAGCCGAGAATCCGTTCCGCCAGCCCCCGGTTCAGCTGATCGCCTCCCACAATCAGCCGCCGGACGGCCGATCCCCGGCAGTCCCGGTCCCGCAGCAGCTCCAGATGGGCCGGGGTCAGCTTCAGCACGGTTGTTTTCCCGTCTTCCACGATCCGGAAGAGGGGATGCCCGTCGGAAGCGGGCCGGTAGACAGCGATGCGCCCTCCGCTGATCAGCGGGATAAAAAGCGAGGTGACCGTCAGGTCAAAGGCCAGAGACGAATACAAGGCGAACGTTTCCGGCTCCTTTCCCGTGTACATCCCTTTCCCCCACCAGCAGTAATTGACCAGTCCCCTCTGCGTGACAACCGTTCCTTTCGGCTTTCCTGTAGAGCCGGACGTGTAAATGAGATACACCGGGTCGTCCGGCTCCGAGCCAGAGGACAGGTTGAGGTCCGTTTCCGCCACGGACTCCGGCTGCTCCAGCGCAAGTACCGTTCCCGGCCAATTCAGTCCGCGCTCCAGTCCCTCATTGGCCAGAAGCACGGCCGGGGCGGAATCGGCCAGCTGATAGTCCAGCCGGTCGGCGGGGTGGTCCGGCTCCAGGGGGACGTAAGCGGCACCCGTCTTCAGCACGGCGAGAATGGCAATCAGGCTCTCCGCAGAATGACGGGTAAGAATCGCCACACGCTCGCCCCGTCCGGCGCCGTGCGCCCGAAGCTTTCGGGCAAGCCCGTTCGCTTTGCGGTTTAACGCCCGATAGGTAAGGACGCAGTCCCGGTCCGCGAGCGCTTCTCGCTCCGGCGTACATGCCGCCTGTTCTTCAAACAGGGCGACAATCGTCTTTCCGGCCGGATAGACGGAGCCGGTTTCATTGAAAGCCTCCACCAGCCGCCGGCGCTCCTCCGGCTCCATCAGCGTTGCCCGGCAGATAGGCATTTCCGGCTCAGCCAGCAGCTGCTTGGCGAGCAGAACAAGCTGGCCGTACAGCCGCCCGATCCGCCCGGCGGAGTAAGCGCTCCGCTTGTAGTCAAAATCAAGCTCCAGACGCCCTTCCTCTTCCCAGTCCTTGATCACGATCTGCAGCGAATAGAACTGGCTCCCGTTGTAAAACTCCCGGTTTTCCACGGGCGTTCCGTTTACCCGGGCGGGAAGCTTCGTGTTGTAGTAATTCACGCAGCTGTCAAACAGGTCGGCGTATCCTTTTCTTTTCAGATCCAGGTCGCGGGCAAGCAGGTTGTACGGGTACCGCTGGTTGTGGTAGCAGCTGTGCAGCTCCCGGGCTACGGTCTTCAGCCATTCCTCCAGTGTTTGATTGTCCTCCAGCCGAATGCGGAAGGGCATGGGGCTGGTGAACATGCCGAAGGTGCTCCGCTCGGAGCGGCCCGACCGGTTGAAGACCGGCGTGCCGATCAGAAGATCGTCCCGGTGCCGGGTCTTGTGCAGCCAGAGCAAATAAACGGCCACGAAAAAGGCGTTGACCGAAACGCCCCGCTCCTTCACAAAGGCCCCGATGGCCGCCGTGAGCGCGCCGTCCAGCCAGAAGCTCCTCCGCTCGCCCTCCACGGACTCCTCTCCCTGGAGGCCGGACAAATAATCCTCCGGCAGGTCCGCGAACTTGTCCAACCAGAAAGCGCGGTTTTTCCCGAACCGGGGAGAGGCCAGGTAGCGTTCCTCCCCTTCGAGCGTTTCCAGGAAGGAAGGCGGCGTCTCCATCACCGCCGGTTCATCCCGAAGCAGGCTCTCATAGACGCCGGCGATCCGGTCGGTCATGAGCTGCGTGGACCATCCGTCGGCGATGATGTGATGCAGCTTGACGAAATAGCCTCCGGCTTCCGGGCCAAGCGTAACCAGCGCAAAGTCGTAAAGCCTTTCGCCGGTCAGACGGAAGGGCTCTCTCGCCTGCGCGTCGCTCCAGCGGCGGAGCGCCTCCTCCGGCTCGGGACCGCCGGCGAAGCTGATCCGCCGAAGCGCTTCCCGGCGGTACGGCTCCGCATACTGGCACGGTTCCCCGTCCCGTTCCGTCAGGCGCAGACGAACGCCCTCCGTCTCCTCGACAAACCGTTGAATCGCATCCTCCAGCAAATCCAGGCGGACCGGCCCGCGGACCAGAATCGTCCCTCCGATGGCGAAGGCCGAGGTTCCCGGATGCAGCTGCTCCATATACCAGATTCTCTTTTGGGCATGCGTCAGCGGGACGCAAATGCGCTCTTTTCCATTCATGACTTTCCCCCTTCCTTCCGTCCGTCAGACCGTCTCGAGCCAACCAACGGCCCTGCCGGGTATCCCCGGCCGCAATGCGGCCCGCCCGTTTTTTTGGATACCGGGCTTCCCGGCTTTGCACGCTCATCGGCTCATCGGCTCTCCGCCCCGGCCCCCTGCTCCTCCGGCTCCTGACGCTTGTCATAAAAAAAGCCGATTTTCTCCTCGCGGTACGGAAAACCGTTTCGGCTCAAATAAGCGGCAAGCGGCGCTTTGTAAGTCCGGTTTTTGCTTTCGGCCGTCAGCCAGAGAAACTCCTGCACCACCCGGCGGTCCAGAAACGGATACCGGGCTTCCAGCCCGTAGGAGCCGCAGACGTATTCATCCCGCGCCAGGTAGCACTCCTGACTGCCCTCGTAAAAATTCCGCCAAGGGAAAAACCCTTCCAGCGCCTCGGGAAACAATCCGCCGAACTCGCTGTTCGGGTTGTATTTCGTCCCGTTGTGGCCGTAATCGGACAAAATCTCGTCCGCCCCCGTTCCCGACAGGAAAATGCGCCGCCCTTCTTTCACCGCTTCTTCGCAAATTACGGACATCCCCCAGGTCGAGGGGTCTTTTGCCAGGTCGAAATAGGGATGCTCATACGGTTCGCAGTGCTTGAACAGATGACGGAAAACGCCGTTCAGCCGGTCGCGCCCGGTGTCCAGCAGACGGGAAGGTTCATGCAGCGCAAGCCGGTCCGCCAGCAAATCCAGGCGTTCCTCGCCCGCAATGGAATAGGCGGCAAACGGGGCGTTTTGCTTCAACAGCTCGCAGTAGATCGCTCCGCTGTCGTAACCGCTGCTTAAGCCCAGAAAGACGCCCGCCTGCGCGTCGGCCGTCCGCTTGCGAATGGAATCCTCGAAAGCCGCGATCCAGTCGCCGTAATCTTCTTTGTGCTGCCGGAGATCGTATCCGTAAACCGGGCGTTCCGTCAGGCTTCCCGTCTCCAGGTCGTAAACATACGTGGTATTGGGCCTGGCCGCCCGGATGTTCCGGTGGCCAAGCGCGGCCAAGCCGCTCCTGTACGTGCCGACTCCGGCTCCGTCCGGCTCCAGGCTGTACCACAGCGGTTTGGTTTTAAAGTCGTCGGTGGAAAAGATCAGCAGGCCCTGGTCTTCGTCCGCAAGGCAAAGGGCGAATTCACCGTCAAGCGGCCGGGCCAGCTCCGTTCCGCAGCGGCGGTACAAGTCCAGCAGGCATTCCCCGTCGCTGGCATACGTTCCGAACGTCCGGAAATTGTAGATTTCGCCGTTAAAAACCGCGGCCGTTCCCCCGCGGATGAACGGCTGCGGGGTAAACGCGCCCGTTATGCTGAGCAGATTATGAAGCATGAAAAACCGCCCGAAACGGACCTCCGACGTATGATCCGGCCCTCTTTTTTGCATATACCGGTTTGCTTTGGCGAGCTCAACGATCGGCCTGGTGCTCACGAGAAAGCTGCACATCCGCAAATCCCCCCCTTTCCCAAAAGCGCTTGTAAAATTCGTGCTCGAGCCGCAGGATTTCCTCCAGGTCGGCCAAGGCGGCCGCCATCGACGCCGGTCTTAACCGGCCGGAGTAAAGGAGCTTGGCGATCACCGCCCGAACGTTCTTCCACCGATCGGTAATAGTCGTCTGCAGGTCCATAAACGGCGGGGTTTCTCCATACAAGGCGGCGTGGAAATACTGCTGCGCCCGCTTCGCTTCAATAATGTCGTTCAGGCCGAGCACGATCCCGCCGCACGCTTCCCGCAGCCAGTCCGCATCTCCCATGCGTGCGCGAAACAGGCCGGCGAATTGCTCCAGCTCCTCCAGCCCTTGCCGAATGTCCGAACGCCCCGCACTCAAGTTGTGTTCGTATTCGGCCCTTAATTCCGGCAAGGCGGCGGCTTGGGCGGGAGCGCCCGATGAAGTCCGGGAGATCACATACAAAGAAGGCTCCTCCGGAAGGCGCAGATGCTCCAGAAAGCCGTGATACGCTTCCGCCAGCACCTCCATCGGCAGCCAGACCGGCCTGTAATCCAGCGTTTCCAGGTCGCTCTGCTCCAGCACCCGCACCCGGTCGCTCTCCTCATCGTAGCCGTACACCAGCAGAGCGTGCTGCCAATGACGGATTCCGAACATGTCGCGACGCACGGTTTCATAGAAGCAGTCCACCCGCACAATAACCGGACGTCCGGCCGCAAGGGCTTCCTTGAGCAAAAGGGGAAGCCGGTCCGTCTCCTCCACCGCCGCTTCGAGTCCGGAGCGCTCCAGCAGAGCCGCCAGCTCCGCGGTTCGGTGGCAGTGAGCGGCCAGACAGGGTCCGCCGGCTTCCCCGTTCCAGCGGTACACGAAAAGCCCGTTGGCAAAAAAAGGCAGCGGGCTGCCGCCAAAGGCGCGGACCACCGGAAACAGCGCACTGTAAAAGCAATTGAAAAAGTAAACGTCGTTAAACGGTTCAATCGGGGGAATCCGCCGGGATTCGGGACCGGCTGCAGCCGACATGCCGCTTCCTCCTTCCGTCCGCGTACCGGCTTATGCGGAACGCATGATTTTTAAGGCACGCTTCAAAAAGAAAGCGGAATTCCAGCGGAGAATCAAATACGAATACAGGCGCATGACCATCCGCTGCCGAAAGGTCCGGGCGTACACGTTCGAGAAAAAATTCAGGTATTCCCGCTGCACCCGTTTTCTCGGAAAATCGGCCAGATCCAGCGAGGCGACGCTGCGTCCTTTTTCCCGGTACGTGTCTTTCTCGATATTGCCTTCCTCCACCGCCCGGTCGTACAGCTCGGTTCCGGGATACGGAGTGAAAATGCCCAGATGGATAAAATGAGGCCGGCATTCCTTGGTCAAGGCGAGCGTTTCCAAAAAGTCGTCGTAGGTTTCCGTCGGTACGCCCAGCAGCACGAACAGCATCGTGTGCCGGTGGTACCGCTTGGCTGCCTTGACGGCCCTCCTCACGTCGTCGTTGGTATATTCGCCGCGCTTGAGAATGTCCCGCCGGATGCGTTCGCTGCCGGATTCCAGCCCGATGTTGACGAGCATAATGTCCGCTTTGGCGAACGCCCGCATCGTTTTTTCGATGTCGCTGTTCGGGCTGAGGCGAATGTTGGCTCCGTAGCTGACCGGCTTGGGCAGGGTTTTGTTGAAGGCGGCCAGCTGATCGCAGAACGCATACAGAAAATCCTGGTACAGGTTCAGCGCCTCCGCTTCAAGGAAGATCGTTTCCGTCTCGGGAAACTCCGTCAGAATCTGGCGGATTTCCGCGATGATGTTCTCGGGAGACCGGAAGCGCACGTACTGCCCGGACGCCACCTTGCGGAGCGCATGATTGCAGCAGTACGTACAGTTGAACGGGCAGCCGCGCCCGATGATGATGTTGTGGATGCTCTTCGGGTTCTTGATCCACTTCTGCCACATCTGCCGGTCCGGAAACGGAAGCTCGTCCAGCCGCTCGTTAAAGCGCCGCGTCGGGTTTTTCTCCAGAACGCCGTCCCGCTTGATCCACATATTCGGGATTTTTCCCGGCGCTTCTCCCCTCTCCAGCTGCTGCACCAGCTCCAGCACCGGATATTCCCCTTCCCCCACGCAGACCGCGTCGAAAGCGCCAAGGCTTGCTTCCGCCGTCTCCAGCGTCGCCTGCGCTCCGCCGAGCAGCAGATAAATATCGGGGTGCCGCTCCCTGACTTGCCGGGCGGTTTCCATAATGCTCGGAAATTCCCGGAACACGGCCGAGAAGCCGATCAATCCGGGACGAAAAGCTTCAATGATCCGGTCCAGCTCCTTTGGCCGGGTGTGCCGGGTCACAACGAAAACATCCGTTTGATGGCCGTGCTTCTTGAGCATGGCCGATATGTAGGAGACACCGTAGTGGATTTCCTCCTGGTTTTTGAGCGGCTTGCGCCGGTCGGTTCCCCCCAGCCTGTTTTGCAGAGTTTCGCTTACGATAAAGAGCACCTTCATCTGTCTTCACTCCTTCTCAAAGGGAGTCGGCTCGCAGCATCGGCAAACTGCGCTCCGGCTCACAACGTTCCTCCTTTTGCCGGCTCGGCGGCAGGCAGCGCGCTCGGGTAATAGCACAAAAAGCTGCACGGATACGCCTTTTGCGGTTCACCGGCGTCCAGCGCGGCGGAAGACGCGCGGGCTTCCTCCTCCCGGATGGCTTGCTTGGCCAGCCGGATGTCCTTGAGCAGGTTATCCACCCGGACGCCCCTTCCGACTACCTTCAGATGAGTGACGCCGATGGCCTTCAGCTCGCCGATGCGGCAGAGGCCGCAGCCGGAAGCGCCGGGCTGATAGAGCGCGGGGTCCTCCTCCGTCGCCGTCTTTTGGTCGTTCAGACGGTTTTGGAACGCGAGCATTTTGGCCGCGTGGTTGCCCGCCCGCCGGAACCGGTCGGAATCGGAGTGAAAGCGTGCCGCCCGCATCGGCGTCTCGCAAATCGGCGCCATCTCGTCGCAGTGGATGCCGTTGCAGAACGCGCCCGAATAGAGGCAGTAGGCGTTCATAAAAAACGCCTCGTATTCCATCGCCGGCTTGCCGGCCGCCGTGATCACGCGCTGCATGTTGGCCAGGTTGATTTTGCGCGGGAAGACGAACCGGGACACCTTCAGCTGGTCCAGCAGCCGGACCGCGTACCGGTTGTAGGTTTCCAGCTCGCCGCTGATGTGGATGTCGCAGTCAAGCCCCCGCTCGCGCAGGTACAGCACGAAGCCGAGATCGGCGAAGATAAAAGTATCGAAGCCGAGGTCCATGATCCGTTTGAGATGCTCCAGCAGGTCCTCGTACTGGCTTCGCATATAGTAATGGGAATTGACCGTAATTTTAACGGGTAAGTTGAACCGCTCGCTTTTGCGTTTCAGAATCCGCATCGAGCTTTCGTCGGTGATGTTGTGGTGCCCGAGCAGGTTTTCCCTGCGGTTGAACGGCAGCTGCGTGGAGTATTTTCGCAGCCACTCCTGCGGGACATAGCCGCAAAAAAACTCGTCCGCCCCCGCTTCCGCCAGCGGTTCGTAAGCTTCGACGTTTGATAAAGGAGTTACGATATGCATCCGGGTGCACCGCCCTTTCCGGTTTGAAAATGCCTCATAGCGCCGAATACACCAGCCGGTCGATGCCGCTGCCCAGCCGCTCCTTCAAATAGGCCGCGTCCGAGACGGCTTCGGGATAAACGCCGAACAGCGTGTTGCCGATGCCGATCATCCCCAAATGCTTCGGGTATTGAAAATGCAGCTCATTGCAGTAGCGCGCGCAGCCGGAAACATAATCGAGCTTGTTCAGGCCGCAGTAGGCGTGAAGGTGGCAGAAGGTCGCCGTATTGATCTGGTAAAACGGAACGTGCAGGCTGTGCTTGCCCTCGGGAATGAGGGGATCGGGACGGCTGCATTCAAATTCGCAGCGGGTTACGCCCAGGCCCGCCAAAAAGGAGCGGAACCCGTCCTGATTCAGCCCGTTCTCCCGGAGCGCCGGCTCGTATTCCGGGTACCCCCACCACCATTTCATGCGCGGGTCCTTTTTGCGCCGGTTCAGCAGCCGGCCAAAAACCGGCTCCAGCCGGGGATACTCCTGCAGCAGCTCCAGCATTCCCCAATCGTTAACAATCACCTCGGTTCGGATGCGCTCCCGCCCGGACCAGTCGTCCAGGGCCGCCAGCAGCTCCCGGTGACGGCCGATCTGGTCGTCGTACAGGTACGAGGTGGCGACCGTCACGCGGCGTCCTTCCCGAAGCGCCCGCTCCGCCAGGGCCAGCACCCGCTCCGGCGAGGGGATGCGGTGGGGGCAAAATTCATTGCCGAGGTAAAGCCGCTTGAAATCGGAGGGGGCAAGCCCCGCGGCTCCCGGCTCGAAGACATCCAGCTTCGCGCCGATCACGGCGTCGATGGATTCCGCCAGGCATTGCTCCACCAGGTCCGGATCGTGCAGCTCGAAGGCCAGCTCCGCCGAAGCGAGAACCCGGCGGAGCGCCCCGTCTTCCTGGCGGGACAGCGTATCGCGGATTTCCCGCCGCCATTCCGCTTCCTGCTCTTCGTAGGACGGCCAGAATTCCTCGTCCCGTTCCTTGGGATAAAACGGCTGCACCCCGTCAAAAAATCCGGTGTGGCGGAAATTCGGGATGCCTCCGTGCTCCTGTTTTAACTGAAGAAGCGTGTTCAGCCGCCCGATGAGTTCACGGTACGCAGGCGCGGATGCATCCTCTGCCCCGGCCTCTCCCACTTCCACGCGGTAGCGGTAAGAAAACGGCTGGACCGTCTCCTCCAGAATCGTCACGTCGTCAAACGTATAAGGCACATAATGCCGAGTAGAAAGATCGAGCAGCTCCATCCGTAAAGGAGCCGGACCGTTCAACGCGTCCGCGCATTCGAACGACAAAAAGCGCTCGTCCAGAGCCAGAAAGCGAACCTCCTGTCCCCGGATGGAGCCAAAAACGGCCGAGGTGGCCAACAATCCGTTCATTCATCCCGTCTCCTTTCGCTATGCTTGATAGAGCAGGCGGAAATCCCGGGCATACCGCCCTTCCTGCGCCATCAGCTCCCGGTGCGTGCCCGATTCGACGACGCGGCCCTCCTGCATCACCAGGATGCGGTCGGCATTCATCACCGTGGAGAGGCGGTGGGCCGCCACGATGACGGTCCTTCCCTCCTTGAGCCGCTCGAGCGCCTGCTGCACCTCCCGCTCCGAACCGGAATCCAGCGAGGAGGTCGGTTCGTCCAGCAGGAGAATGGGCGCATCCTTGACGAGCGCGCGGGCAATCGCGATCCGCTGGCGTTCGCCGCCCGAAAGACGGCCGCCCCGCTCGCCGATTTCGGTATCGTAGCCTTCCGGCAGCGCAAGAATGAAGTCGTGGGCGTACGCCGCTCGCGCGGCGGCCGCAATTTCTTCCTCCGTGGCGTTTTCTTTGCCGCAGGCGATGTTTTCCCGGATCGTCCCGTCAAACAGATGGCTTGCCTGCGGCACGTACGCGATCAGGCGGCGCCGGTCCGCAAGCGGCAGCGTCCGCGTATCCCGGCCGAAAAGCCGGATGGTTCCCTGGCCGTCCGGGACCTCGTAAAAGCCCATGATGACGTTGAGCAGCGTGGTTTTGCCCGCCCCGCTCGGACCGACCAGCGCAACGGTCTCGCCGCGCCGTACCTGCAAGCTCAGCTCCGCGACCGCCGCCTTGTTTTCCCGATGGAGGAAGGTTAGCCCCTCAATGGCCAGCGCCGTCCCGGCCGATGGGTCGGGCTGGACGGCGCTTCCCTCCTCGCCCAGTTCCTCGCCGGGGGTATCCAGCAGCTCGAAAAGCCGCTTGGCGCCCACCAGCGACCGGGTCAGGTTTGCCATCACCCAGCCAAAGCCCGTAAAAGCCGACACCAGCTTGCTGGCATAGCGGAAGATGGCAAGCAGGCCGCCCGCCGTAATCAGGCCGCCGGACAAGAAGATCGCTCCGATGCCCATGATGCCGACGGTGCACATATAATTGACAAAGGTGTTTAAAGCTTTCTGGACGGAGGAGGTTTTGTTCAGCCTGGTTTGCCAAAGCAAAATCCCGCGGCTTTCCGTGTCGTACCTCCGAAAGGTCCAGTTTTCCAGATTAAACATTTTGATGACGGGCACCGTACGGACGATATCCGAAAACCGCTCGGTGGCCGACGCGATCGCCGCCTGGATTTTCTCGCTCGACTCGTAAATCGGCTTCAGGAACAAAGCGTTGAACAACAGCACCAGAACGACCAGCCCGAGGCAAAGAAGAGCCATCTGCCAGCTGAGCAGAGCGATCAGCAGAAGATTGACCGCACCCAGCACGATAAAATTGACCGGATCGACCAAAGCGAACGAAATCGACTCGTTTACGGCCTGCAGGTCGCTCGTCAGCCTGCTCTGCAGCTCGGCCGAATGGTGATCCTCGCCGTATTTGGCCGGCAGCTTCACCACCTTGTCCATCAGGTCTTCCTTCACGCGGCCCATAATGAGCTCCACCCGCGTTTGCATCAAGTAGCACTCGAAGAAATACAAAACCGAGTTGAGCACAAACGCGATGCCCGCAAACCACAACGCGCGGCGGAGGCTTTCCCCGTCTCCGGCGATGGCGCTGTCGGTCACCCATTGCACGGAAAACCCGATGACAAAGCTGAATCGCACCATCGTAAAGGCATTGATCGCCAGCGCGGCGATGTAGCTTTTGCGAAACGGCTTCGAATAGCGGAACAGACGGCCTATCAGCCGGTAATTGAGGCGAAGCAGCCGAAACGATTCCTTAAGTCCCATATGCGCTCACCTGCTCGTCCATTAATTGCTGCCGGTAAAGCCGCCAGTACAGGCCCTTTGCGGCCAGCAGGCTTTCGTGATCGCCCGTTTCCGCAATTCTCCCTTCGTGAAGCACCAGGATTTTGTCGGCCCGCTTGACGGTGCTCAGGCGGTGGGCGACGACCAGCGTAGTCCGGCCTTCGGCCAGCCGGTCGACGGCGCGCTGGATTTCCTCTTCCGTATGAGCATCCAGCGCACTTGTCGGCTCGTCCAGAATGAGGAAGTCCGCCCCCTTCAAAAACGCCCGGGCGATCGCCACCCTCTGCTTCTGGCCGCCGGACAGCTTGGCCCCGCCTTCTCCGACGGGCGTGTCCAGGCCTTCCGGCAGCTCCTCCACGAACGGCAGCAGCGCGGCGTCGGAGGCGGCCTGACGCACCGCCTGCGGCGCCGGCTCCCCGTGCCTTTCCTCCCCGTATTTGCCGCAGGCAATGTTGTCGTAAAGGCTGACCGGGAACAAATGGGTGGTTTGCTCCACAAGCGCCATGCTTTGCCGCAAAGCCCGTTTGTCCCAGTCGCCGAGCGGAAGCCCCCGGTAGCGGATCTCCCCGCCATCCGGCTCGCAGAAGCCGCAGATCAGCTTGGTAACGGTCGATTTTCCGCTGCCGCTTGCACCCACCAGCGCGACGGTTTCCCCTTTGTTCACCGTGAAGCTGACGTCCCGCAGCACCTGCCGCGGTTTGCTTCCGGTTGCTTCGTCCGGCTGCCGGTAAGAAAAGGAAACCCCTGCGAATGCGAGGAACGGCGCGCCTTCCTCTTCCCTGCCCCGTCCATCCGCACCTCCCGTAAGCTCCGCTTCCTCCTCCCACAGCTCCGTCATCCGGGAAAGCGCCGCTCCCGACTTGTTAAATTCGATAAAACGGATCTCGAACAGGTTTTGGATCATTTCCTGAAGCTGCTGAAAAATAAAAAGCTCGCCCAGGGTCATCTGCTTTCGCAGCACGAAAATAAGGCAGAGGAAAACCGTTGCGATCTGAATTCCGATGGATGCCGTGATGGACAGCGCCCCGAGTGTGCTTTCCGTCCGTGACATCGCGAACTGCTTGGCGATCCCTTCGCGTATGTAGCCGCCCAGCTTGCGCTTCATGGCTCCCTGGAGGCCGAAGGTCTTTACCTCCAGCTGTCCTTCCAGCGCATCCTGCAAAACTCCGCCGACCTTGCCCGCGATTTTCTGGTAATCGTTTTGCTTGCTCCGCAGCGTTTTGGAATACCGGTAATTGATCACGCTCATCAGAAGCGATACACCGAAAATGACGGCGGTTACCTGCCAGTTGATCAGGAAGCCGTACGCCGCGGCAAAAAGCCCGATGAACAGCTTCAAGAGCGTATCCTCCAGCACGTGGCGGTAGAAGTTTTCCAGCAAGGCGAGGTCGTTGTTCATCCGGCTGATCAGGTCGCCGGTGGAATACCGGGCGTACGCCGTCAGCGGGATGCGCTGGAGGCTGCGGATGGTCTTTTCCCGCAGCCGGAACATACTGCGGTTGGCGTATTCGCCGAACCAGTAATTGGCGGCAAGGCCCATGGCCGCAGCCAGCACGATGCCCGCAAGCAGGACCCCGAGCTTCCCTGCCGTTTCCGCCATTTCCCCTTTCAGCGCCATGTTGATGGTGTCCCCAAGCAGGAACGTAACCAGCTGCTGCACGCCCGCAACGAGAACGGCGAACAGAAACGCGGCCGACAGGAGCAGCGGGTTCTGGCGGACCTGCCGGAACAAATTCCGGATGGAGCTCTTGGAATCGCGCACGGCGGCTTCCTCCTTACGATAAAATCAGCGTCCCCAGTCGCAACGCTGGCACAAATGCATCTCCCGGCGGCCGGCCATCAGCTGGGCGTTGGCTTCCACCGTTTCTTTTTTGCTGTATATGTCTTTGAGGCTCTCTTCATAAAGGTTGCCGAAGGCCTGCTGATGCTTCCAATCCAGACAGCAGGAGGTAAGCCGGCCGTCGCACGCCACGGAAACGTCATTGATCATGGCGTAGCAGCTTTTGGAAACCGGATTCGGCTCCTTGTCGTACATGCGTTTGCGCGAGTCCAGGACCGAAAAGAAGACCCGGTACGGGATGGCGGCCGCAAGCGACGACAGCCGTTCATATTCCTCCGTGCTGTAAGCGGAGGCCATGAGAAGCCAGACTTTAAGCTCCGCCAGTTCATCCAGCAAGGTTTGGTTCAAATAAAAGCCGTTGGTCAAAAGATAGACCTTGGCCCCCGGGCAAACCTCCATGGCGTAGCGGATGAACAGAAAGAGCCGGGGGTCGATCAACGGTTCGTTGTCGATGTGAAAGGCAATCACCCCTTCGTAGCCGAAGGACGCCAGCTCGTCGATCGTTTTGTAGACGACGCGGGAGGACAGAATCACCTTTTCCTTTTCCCATGCGGTCGGGCAGCGCTTATGCAGATGAGCGTATACGCACTGATTGGACAGCTCGAAGGAAATCCGGTTGATCCGCCGGTAAAGCGGCCCCTCGCGGAAGCGCTCCGGCTCGGCGGGCCCGCCCAGCACCCGCTGAATCGCCGCCTCCTGCTCCCGGAACAAGGCGTTGCGGAATTCCATCATGCGGGTTGCCCGGACAGCATGTGATAGACGCGATCGGCGACGTCCTTCAAGGTTTCGTCCGCCTGCAGCCCGAGGTCCTCATCATCGAATTCGAGATCGAACGCCCGCTCCACCGACACCAAATACTTGATAAACGTTATCGAATTGAACATGGCGGTAATCGGGACATCCAGCCCGATGCCTCCTTCGCCGCCCTTCAAGCTTCCGTCGGCGACAAGCGCCTGCAAAAGCTCCTCCATTTTGGCTTCAATGGCTTCATACGTCATTCGGTTCACCGCTCCCGTTCTTCCCTTTATTGGCCGCTTCCGCTGGCCTGGCTTTGTTCCTTTTCAATCAGGGCCACGATATCGCCCACGTTGCCGAACAATTCATAATTGATCTGGTCGTCCTCGAACACGACGTCGAACTCCTCTTCCAGCGCCACGACTATCTTGATAAAATTCAGCGAATTGATGCCGAGGTCGCGAAAATTTTTGTCCAGCATGGCGCTGTCGTCGAGGTGCGGGTTGCCGGTGTTTTCCTTCAAAATGCGGATGACGCGGGCTTCTCTGTCGTTCATGATTTTTCCTCCCGAGCTTGGATTAGTTCTTCGATAATGGCCCGGTAGCGCGCCAGCAAACGGCGGGCTTCGTCCTCCGGGCAGTACGAGCGGTCAAAGCGCAGCAGCACCCGATGCTGCCGGTAAGGCTGGATGTACAGCCGCAGCGGAACGCCGAGGTATCCCGCGTCCGTGAGCTGCCGGATGCGGATGCCCCCGGACGCCTCCTCCTCGGGCTCCGCGGGAAAATTCAGATACACAAAGGCTCCGGTATACACCGCTTCCTGGATTTCCGCTATCGGCAGACCGGTCCATTCGGCGATTTGCTGCACGGTGTCCGCTTCATACGGCTTTTTCTCCACCGTTTTCGCCTGAAGCGCCCGCAGCCAGGCGCCAAGGTCTTTTTTTCGTCCGGCGGTGCCGATGCGGAGCAGCACGGTGTTGGAGAACAGCCCCACCATCGTGTCCACACCGGGGAGCGCTTCCGGCCGGCCGGAAGCGATGGTCGACAAAAGCACATCCTCGGTCCCTCTGCGTTCCTCCTGAAGAACGGACCAGGCCGCCAGAAGGAGCGTATGCAGGGTGATCCGGTGCCGCTCGCCGCAGGCTTTGACCCGTTCCAAAAGTGCCGGGTCGAGAAAATCCTCCGCTTCCCCCGGGTCGTGGCGGGCATGAGAGGGCAGCTCCCCGGATGGAGCGGGGGAGCGGTAGCCTGCGAGCTCGTTGCCCCAATAGCGCTGGGACGCAAGGACGGAACGGCGGCGCACCCAGCGGATATAAGCGGAGAACGGCTCCGCTTCGGGGAGCGCGGTATGGTCGCCGCGTGTCAGCCGCCCGTAAATCTCCAGAAGCTCCCGGAAAATAATCGCGGAGCTCCACCCGTCAAAGAGCGAGCTTTGGCAGACGAGGAAAAAGCGCCATGCTCCGGCGCCGAGCTTCAGAAGCGAAGCGCGAAGCAGCGGGGGCTTGGCGATGTCGAACCCCCGGTCCTTTTCCTCCCGCTGGAGTTCCCCCCAGCGGTCCGCCTGCTCTTCGGGCGTGCACGCCTCCAAATCCAGCACGGTAAGAGCGAAGGCGGGCTCCCGGTACACGAGCTGCAGCGGAGACCGCAGGCGGCGCCAGACGAAGCCGGTCCGCAAAACGGCATGCCGGCGGATCACGGCCGCAAGCGCCTGTTCAAACCGCCCGGGCTCCAGCAGCCCATCTATGTCGTAAGCCAGGCCGGTGATGTCCTGGCCCGTGCGGCGGCCATTGAGGTTTTGGGCGAGCACCACCTCTTGCATCGGCGTCAAGGGATAGACGGCCTCCAGGCTTCCGTCGGCCGCCAGCCATTCCTCCGCTTTCGCGCGGTCTTTCTCGTCGCCGATCAGCTCCGGGCCCCGTTCTTCGCCCGGCCTCTCTTGCTCCGGGGTTCCTTCCCCCGGAGGCGTTTGCGCTCGGAGCGCTGCCGCCAGAGACCGCGCCGTGGAAGAAGCGAAAATCATCGGCATGTCCGCCGCCAGGCCTTCCCTGCGCAGCCGGGCCGCCAGCTGAAGCGCCTTGATCGAGTCCATGCCCAGGTCGAAGAAATCGGCTCCGTGGTCCAGGCCCGCGAGGCCGAGCGTTTCTTTCACGGCTTTGCCGATTGTGTCCTGCAGGGCATCCTCCGTTTGCGTGTCTTCATCGAGCGCAAGGATGGCCAGCACCGGCGAAAGAGGATCACCGGCGTCCTCTGCCAGTTCGATCGCGTCCGGGACCAGCGGCTGCGGCAAAGCCGCCAGCAGGGCGGCCCGCAGCCGTGCCGGGTCCCGGAGCTCGGGCGAAGCCGGCGTGATGCGGGCGATGAGGCGGCCGTCCGACCGCCGCGCCGCCGCCAGCCGGACCGGCGGAAGGGCCGCGAGCGCCGCCGCAACGACCGCCGCGTCCACGCTGCGCCCGCCGGCGGGCGGCGGAGTGCCGTGCGCGTACAGCGTACGGTCGGCCCCGCAGCGGCCCCCGGCTTCCGTGGCGTAGAAGCCGGAGGCCAGGGCGACGCCGAGCTTGCCCGCCGCGCCGGCGAGACAGGGACGCCCGCTGCGGGTCCGGAGCCCGACGCCCGGCAGCAGCGGAAGCCCGGCCGGGCAAAACCGGAAGCCGCCGGCCTCCTCCTCCGCCGGCCCAAGCTCCGGCTGCGCGGCAAGAAGCAGCGGAAGCTCCGGCACCGCAAGAGCGCTGCCGGTCCGCAGCCGGGGAAACCGGGCCCGCAGCCGGTTGAGCTGGCCGCTCAGGAGCGAATGGCCGGCAATGAGCAGCAGCCGACCGCTCGCCGTTTGCAGAGGCGCGCGCCCGCCTTCCGCCGGGAGCCGGCCGATTTCTTCGGCGGCCCCGGTCAGTACAAGCGGCCCGTCCTGCGGCAAATCCGGACCTTCGGGCAGGTCCGGCCAAGCCGGAACGAGCCGCAACCGGGACAGCCCGCCCGCACGCATGGCGGCAACCGCAAGATCGCAGCGCACGGCTTGCGCAAGCCCCGCCTGCGCGATAACCAGCAAAGCCGCTTCCTCCAGCCGGAGCGCCGCGGCCAGCCGGGCGTAATAGCCGTCCAGCTCGGAAGCATTCAGGGAGACCGGCCCGCCACTCGGGTCGAGCCGGATTCCCCCGTATTCCGAACCCGCTCCGCCATGCGGATAACGGACCGGTTTAGCCATGCCGGCGTCCGGCCCGTCAGGCCCATCTGGCCCGCCCGGCTCCGGCAGCGGCAAGGGAAGCGCGGAAAGATCGTTCCGGTCCGTCCACAGCCTTGCCAGTTCGAATTGGGCGGAAACAGCCGCAACGGTTTCCGGCGCCGCTCCGCCGGGGAGCAGGACGTACTGGTGGCCGCTGCGGAGAATCGCTTCCATGCAGCAGGCGGCCAGCCAGTCGGAGGACGCGCAAACGCCGATCCGCGAGCCGGAAGGCAGCTCCTCCCGGACAAGCCCGTCCTCCAAAGCGTCTACCGTCAAAGCAAACGTGCGCGGCGTCACTTCCGCCGCGTATTCCTTATTAAGCGCGAAAACCGGATTCCATGGCGCCAACGCGTCTTCCCTCCTCATCCAGAATCAGCTCCGCCACCGCCCGCCCGGGCGATTCCGTCAAGCAGTCCGCAATTTCCGTGTAGTACGCGAGCCATTTTTCTGCAATATCTGCAGGAATCAAGGAAGCGTTGTAATGCAGCGTCAGGTCGACGGCCTGGTTCCGTTCCCGGACATCCAGAAACAAATCGTATTTGGCGGGCCCTTCCGTCTCTGAAAAAACCGTTTCCGGCTCGTCGGGCGGCGGAGCGTCCTTCGTGTCCGCCCGTTCCAAATTGAACGCCGCCCGGATTGCGGGAACGGTGCAGGCGGCTCCCCGCCGGTTCAATTCGTCCAGCACCCTCCGGTTGGAGAACAAGGCATGGCGGGACACCGCCTGCATGGTTTCCCGCACGTCGGACAAAACGCTGTCCAGGGTCCGCGATTCCTCCACCTCCAAATAAACCGGAAGCGTCGCCGAGCAAGGCCCGATCAGCTCCTCCATCTCCAGCTTCAATTGGCCGGAGAACGGGATGCCGATTACAAACCGGTCGCGGTCGGACAGCAAGCGGATCAGCACGGCGTAGGCCGCGAGCAGCGCCGTAAACAGCGTCGTCCGGTTCCGCCGCGCAAACCCGCGCAGCCGGTCGGCCGTCTTCCCGTCCATCACGAATTCGGCCGTGCCGCTTCGGCCGCCGTCCCGTCTGTCCGCAAGCGGATGGACCGCCAGCTCCAGCTCGGCCGTCTCCGTTTGGTAGCGCCCGGCCCAGTATTCCGTGGCCGCCCGGCCCTCTCCGCTTTCAAAGAAAGCCGTCTGCCGGCGGACGAATTCGCGAAAAGACAACGGCGAGGGAAGCTGCGGCGGCTCGGCCCCATGGGCCAAATGACCGTATGCGGCGGCGAGCTCCCGCATGAAGCGCCCCAGGGACCAGCCGTCCATCACAAGAGGATGCGCCGCGACCGCCAGCAGGCAGACGCCCGCCCCCTTTACCAGCAGAACGCGGAGAAACGGTCCCCGGCCGAGGTCGAACGGCCGGGCCAGCATACGCCCGACCCGCTCTTTGGCGTCCGCGTATGATGCCGCCGTCTCGCGTTCCAGCAGGATGTCCAGCCTCGGCCGGACCACCATTCCATCCTCCTCCGCTCTTACCGCCCGCAGCAGCTCGTGGCGGTTGACCGTACGGCGCACCGCCGCTTCCATGGCCGCCGCGTTTACCTCCTCCTGCAGCGTAAGGACGGACTTTTCCAAAAAGGCCGCGGCCCGTTTCCCGTCCTGGCGCGCCGCAAGCCACAGCCGCTGCTGTTCTTCGGTATAAGGAATGCAGGCTTCCCCTTCGCCGAACAGCGCCGCCTTCACCTCTCCGACGGACGGAGAAGAAGCGGGCAGCGTGAAGGCAAAGCAGCCGCTTTCCTGGAGCTCCCGCAAGCTTTCGGCAACGGCATGCGCAAAGCCGGCGATTTCGTCCTCCGTATGCGCCGTGGACAGGAAGCAGGTGCCGCCCTCCCACAAGTAAAACCCTTTTTCAATCAGCATGTAATAGAGAAAACGCAGCAGCACGGGCTCCTGCTCGGCGCGGAAAATGAACAGGGAGCCGAAATGCGAAAGCGTGAGCGGAATCCGGCCGGCCGCAAAAAAAGCGTTGAGGTAGCGGGCCAGCTGCTCGGTCCGCCGGTTTAAAACGGGATAAATGTGGTCCGCTTCTTCCTTTAAAATCGTCAGAACGGCCTTGGCGGCCGCCATGGACAAGGGATGGTGGCAAAAGGTGCCGCCGGTATGGGCCAGGAAATTCGAGGGCGCCGAGGCATCCCCGAACCGCCACGATCCTCCGTCCACCCGGTCCATGTAACGCGCCTTTCCGGCAAAAACGCCGATCGGAAGCCCGCCGCCGATGATTTTGCCGTAGGTCACCAGATCGGCTTCGACGCCGAAATAAGCCTGGGCGCCGCCCGGCGCGATGCGGAAGCCCGTGATGATCTCGTCGAAGATCAGCGCGATCCCGAGCTCTTCGGTGATTTGCCGCAGCTGCCGCAGGAAAGCCTCCGGCTGCAAATCGGGCCGCCGGCTTTGCACCGGCTCGACCAGCACGGCAGCCAGCTCGTCCGCTTGGGCCCGGATTTCCGCAAGCGCCCGTTCGTCGGCAAAGTCCAGGATGAGGACATCCTGCACCATCGCCTCGGGCGTGCCCAGGCTGAGCGGCAGCGTCTCGCCGGAAGCGGACCGCGCTACGTAAATGCCGTCAAAGGTGCCGTGAAACGATTGGGCGAACAGGGCGATTTTGTTTTTCCCGGTTGTCGCCCGCGCCAGCCGGACGGCATTCATTACCGCTTCGGTTCCGGAATTGCAAAAGGCGACACGCTCCACGCCGGTCATTTCCGCGATCCGCTCGGCCACTTCCCCCGGCGCCGTCACGAGGGAGCCCAGGATCACGCCGTCCTCCAGACAGGACCGGGCGGCTTCGGCAAGACGCGGGTCGTTGTAGCCGAACAGATTGGCCCCGAAGCCCATGGCGAAGTCGACGTACCGGTTGCCGTCCGCGTCGGTCATGGCGGTTCCCCGCGCCGACGAAGCGAAGATGGGGTAAATCAGCTCTTTCCATGCCTTGCTGAACCCTTGCACCATTCTGCCGTTGGCCCAGACGCCCCGGTACTGCCCCGCAAGCCGCTTCGACCCTTGCGTCCGCTGCCCGTACCGCTCCGCAAGCCGCTTCAGTTCATCCGCCTGCGCCGGAGTCAGCTCCGTGTTGGCGCGGGCGACGAACTTTTGCAGCAGCCGGTCCGGCTCCTGCGCCGAAGCGGCCGCCTGGGGCTTATTCGGGCGGGATGTTTCGATCGGCTGCGGACCGTCCGCCGTTTCAAGCTTGTCCGTCAGCTGCGCTTGGGCTGGCTGCGGACTGTCCGCCGCTTCGGGCTGCACGCTGGCCGCCGGCCCGGCGGCACGGCTTTCGCGCAGCAGGTCCAACTGCCGTGACATAAGCGCGAGCTGGCCTTGAATGACGGCTTCGAGCGTATCCCCGGCGGGAGCCGTATGGGCGGCAAAAGCCGGCGCCACGGCAGAGGCTGGCTGTACGGCCGGGCCCGAAGGGACGGCGGTGCCTGCCGAAACGACCGGCTCCGGCCCCCCGCCGGTTGAACCGTTAGCCGTGTAAGCCGGCATTGGGGGCTGGTCCCCCGCTTGCCCGGCGGCGGACTCCGGCGGCCCGCCCGGAACAGGCGAAGGGGAACCCTCGGCAAGCGGAGCCGCCGGAAGCTTTTCGTGCTGCGCGTGCTCCCGCACATAACCCGCCAGCTTTTCGGGCTGTGCGTGCTCCCGTACATAACCGGCCAGCTTTTCCAGCGTATCCAGCTCCCCGAACAGCCGGTCCGGCGGGACATCCAGCCCGTACCGCCGCTTGACCTCCTGCTTCAGCTGCACCACCGAAATGGAGTCGATGCCAAGCTCGAACAGCGTCGCCCGCTCCTCTACCTCGGCGGGATTCTGATCGAACAGGGAGCCGACAAACGCCTTCAGCTCCTGCAAGACAGGCGGCGCCGCAGGCGCTCCCGGCCACTCGCGAGCCGTAGACGCTCCGGCCGGATTCCCCGCCCCCGTCTCGTCCGCAAGCTTATTTTCCGTTGCTTCCATAACGGCTCCTTTCTCCGCTTCCGTCCGTTTTCGGGCTGCCGCAGGCGGATTCAGCCAACAGCGTTTTTTTGCGAACGGATAAAGCGGCAGACCGGCTTTCACCGCCGGGCCGCCAGCCGGCCATTCCGGTTTTTCTCCCGCAATGTACGCCTCGCAAAGCCGCTGCGCCGCCGCTTCCGCCGCTGCACGGCCATCCTCCGCCGGACCGCGGGCCGCCGGGCCGGATTCCCGCACCGCGAGCCGCAGCCGCGCGGCCAGCTGCTCCGCATCCCAGCCCCACACCGCGATCCGGTGCGAATGATGCTCCCGGTACCGCTGCGCGGTCAGGCAAACATCAGCCAGCGCTTCGTCCGAGACCCCGGCAAGCCGCGCGGCGTAACGCGCTTGCAGCTCCTCCAGCGCCGCTTCCGTCCTGGCGGAAACCGGCAGCACGAACGGCATGGCCCGCCGCTCCTCCGCGCGTGTCCCGCCCGCCTCCGGCCTCCACTCCTCCAAAATGACATGACAATTGGTTCCGCTGAGCCCGAAAGCGCTGACTCCACAGCGCCTGGGGTGGCCGTCCGGCTCCGGCCATTCCTTTTCCTCCGCCACCACATACACCGGGCTGTTCAGAAAATCGATGGCTTCGTTCGGCAGGTTGAAATGCAGATTCGGGTAAAGCCGGCGGGTAACCAGGCTCGCTACGCCTTTGGCAAGGCCCAGCAGCCCCGCCGCGGAATCGAGGTGCCCGTAATTCGTTTTGACCGAGCCGATGCCGCAAAACTGCTTCCGGCCGGTAAACCGCCCGAACGCGCCCGCAATGGCCTGAATTTCAATCGGATCGCCCAGCTTTGTGCCGGTGCCGTGCGCCTCAAGACAGCCGATCGTTTCGGCGGACACGCCCGCCCGGCGCAGCGCTTCGGCAATGACCTCTTCCTGCGCCTTGACGCTCGGAGCCGTAATGCCGATCGAAGCGCCGTCGTTGTTGCAGGCGCTGCCCTTGATCACCGCGTAGATGCGGTCCCCGTCCCGCTTCGCGTCGGCAAGCGGCTTTAAGAGCACCAGCACGCAGCCTTCGCCTTGTCCGGTCCCGTCCGCCCGGTCGCTGAAGGTTTTGGCCCGGTAATCCGCAGCGGCGATATCGGGCACGGCTTCGGCCTTCATCCGGACAGGCGCCGTCAGCAGATTGGCTCCGCCCGCCACGGCCATGGCGCACTCTCCGCTCCGGATGGAGCGGCAGGCCTCGTGAAGCGCCACAAGGGAGGAGGAGCAGGCGGTGTCGATGGTCAGGCACGGGCCGGTCAGGTCAAAGTGATACGAAATGCGGCTCGCGATCACCGACGCGATGTTTCCCGGCCCGGCCAGCGCCGTCATGTCCGGCTCCAGCCGCCGTACCCGCTCGTAGTAGCCGGACGGATGGGGAGCGCCGAAGAATACGCCGGTGGCGCTTCCCTTTAGCTGTGCTTTTGTATAGCCGGCATCCTCAAACAGATGCCAGGCTTTCTCAAAGACCAGCCGCTGGACAGGGTCCATCAAAGCGGCTTCTTTTGCCGTGATCTTGAAAAACGAATGATCGAACGAAGCGATGTCGTCCAGGAACGCGGCCTGGTTGATCTCGTATTCCTCCGGGCCGACATCCATCGCCGCCATATAATCCTCCGTATCCCGACGCCTTCCTTCGGGTAGCGCCGAAATACAGTCCCTTCCCTCATGAAGCACCCGGATCAAATCATCCAGGGTTTCGGCATGGGCCAGCCGGAGCGAAAGACCGATGATCGCAACGGCTCCTCCGTCGTCCGCCTGCCGCTTTTCCACGGTTACCGCGCTTGTCCGGCCGCCCGTTTTCAACGTTTGCAAAAGCTGGAACGCATCGTTCTGGATCGGAATCGCGCCCTTTCATCAGAATTGTCCGGCCGGACGGATGGCCGCCACGCTTTCCAGCATGCCGGCGTAGAGCGTCATCAGCCGCTCCGCGTGCCCGGTATTCAACAGCCTCGGATTCGCCAGGCAAGCAAAGCGGATGCCGCCGTCCGCTTCCGCCGTCCATTCCACAATCAAATCAAATGAAGTCAAGAGACGCTCCGGGGCGAAAGTCCCCCGTTTGCGGGTCAACAGCGTCAGCAGCGTACCGGGGCGGCGGACTTCCCCCGGCTTTCCGGCCAGCGGATGAACGTCATCCGCCGAAACGGCCAGCCGCTTGCTCCGCACCTGCCGGATCAGAGCAGGCACCGATGCATCCTTGGGCAGCCCGATTACGAGCAGCGCGGCTTCTTCCCGGTCCTCTGCCGAGCCGACCGAGACCGGAACGGCGTCCGTCTGCGCGGCATCCGCCAAGACAAGCGCGAGGAGGGCCAGCAAGACATCCTGCGCATCCGCCTCGTGAGCCATGCACAGATCCTTCAGTCCTTCGGCCAGCTCAGCGGAAAGGGCAAAGCCCAAAGCCGCGGCCGGTTCTTCCGTGCTCTCCGACCCGAAGGCGGACGGCCACGGCAGCTCCCGGCGGGAAAGGGCGGGCCCTACGGTGGCGATTCCGGCAAGGTGCCCCGCCAGGGCGCGGATCGTCGGGTATTTAAAGAAGTCCGTCACTTGCAGCGCGGGATACCGTTTGACGAGGTCGCCGTGCACATTCAGGACTTGCAGCGAATTGCCCCCGATCTCGAAGAAATTGTCCTCCGCGCCGAAATCGTCCGCAGCCAGATGCGCCGCCCAAGCGGCGCGCACGATAACCTCCGCCGAGTCCGGCACCGGGCCGGTTTCTTCCCGGCTGCGGCCCAGCCTCGGGGGAGGCAGCAGAGCCCGGTTGATTTTGCCGTTTTCCATGAGCGGGAAAACGTCCAGGCTCACAAAATAATCCGGCACCATATAAGCCGGAAGCGAGCGCTGCAGCTCCTTTCTCCATTCGGCGGGACCGTCCGCCCCGTCTTTCGCTTTTACATACGCGGTCAGAAACGCGTCCCCGGCCGGTCCCGGAAAGGCGGTAACAAACGCCTCTTCAACTCCGGGCAGCCGCAGCAGGCGGTGCTCGATCTCTTCGGTTTCCACCCGGTAGCCTCTGATTTTCACCTGCGTGTCCCGGCGGCCCCGGTAAATCAGCCGGCCGTCCTCGCGCAAAACGGCTATGTCGCCGGTTTTGTAAAGTGCCGTTCCCGGGCCAAACGGATTGGGCACGAACCGCTCCGCAGACAGCGCCTCCCGGTTCCAGTAGCCCGGCGAAACGCCGATGCCGGCCACGTGAAGCTCGCCCGGAATGCCCGGAGCGCAGATGCGGCCGTCTCCGTCCAGCACGTAAGTCTGCATATTCGGAATGGGATGCCCGATCGGCACGTCGGCCTCCGTATCGGCCGCCGGGTCATAGAGATGGATCATGCAGCCGACTACGGTCTCCGTCGGGCCGTATTCGTTGAAAATCCGCACACCGCCGGGAAAATGAGCCGTGATCCGGGCGGCCGTTTCCGTCTTGAGCGCTTCTCCGCCCACGATAAAGGTATGAAGCCGCGACATGGACACCTCCATCTCCAGCAAAGTCCGAAGCTGGGAAGGCGTCACCTTGATTACGGTGGCTCTCCCGTCCTGCACGATACGCGCAAGCGCGTCCAGCTCTCTGGGATAGACAAGGAGCGTATGGCCTCCGAGGAGCGGCCCGAACAAGGAAGTTACGGTCAGGTCGCAGGCGGGCGACGCGTACAAAGGCACGGCGGTGCCGGGACAGTCAAAATACGCCTTGTTTGCCCACTGGATGTAGTTGACCACGCCTTTTTGGCGGATCAGACAGCCCTTCGGCCGTCCGGTTGTGCCGGAGGTGTAAATCATATAAATCAGGTCGTCCGGACCGGACTTCCGGCCAAGCGGAGCAGTCCGTTCCGCGTCAAGCGGCAGCTCCTCGACAACCGCCGTCTCCGCGACGCGCCAGGCGCGGTCCGCCAGATTTCGCTCGGTGAGCAAAAGCGCGCTCCCGCTATCCTCCAGCAGCTCATTGATGCGTTCTTCCGGAAAGGCGGGGTCAATCGGAACATAAGCCGCTCCCGCCTTGAGAATGCCGAGAATGCCGGTGACCAGCCGTTCGGAATTGTGCAGCAGCACGGCCACAAACGCGCCCTTCTCCACTCCGCGCCGGATCAACTCATCCGCCAGATTGTCCGACCGCCGTTTGAGCTCGCGGTAGGTCATTTCCCGGTCTCCGTCGCAAATGGCGATCCGGTCGGGGTAACGGTCCGCACAGCGGTCGAACAGCTCCGGTATGCTGTCTCCCTGGAGCGGCTCCGATGGGCCGGCGCAGGCGGCCGCCAGCCGCTCCGTCTCCTCCCGCCCGATAAGCGGAAAGAAGGCAAGCGTCTCTTCCGGACGGGCCGCCACGCACGCGGCCAAATGCCGGAAGCAGGAGGCAAACCTTTCGGCGGTGCTCCGCTTGAACAAACCGGCGGCGTATTCCAGCTCGAACCTCAGCTCGCCGGAGCGGGCGTCCTCTTCCGCGAACAAGGTCAAGTCGAATTTGGCCGTGGTCCGTTCGCAGGGCAGCTTCCGCAGCCGCAGCCCGTCCGCCTCGACCGGCGCCTCTTCCTCGGTCGTCATTGCAAACATGACATCGAACACCGGGTGCCGCTCCGGGCGGCGCGGCATCCGCAGCTCGCCGACCAGGTCGTCAAATTGATATTCCTCGTGCCGGACGGCTCCGGCGATCTTCTCCATCACCCGTCGGAGCAGGGAAGAAAACGGCTCCTGCCGCGCAAGCGTCATGCGAATCGGCAGCGTATTCGCAAACATCCCCACAATCCGGGCCGCGTCGGGATGGCTGCGGCCCGCCGATACGGTTCCGACAATCAGCTCCTCCTGGCCCGTGAGCTTGTGCAGGAACAGGAACCATACCGCAAACAACGCTGTGTACAGCGTTGCTCCCTGGGCTTCCGCCGCCTCGGCGAGCCCTTTCGCCGCGCTGGCGGGCAGGGCGAACCGCACCGAGCCCCCTTCGCTTTTCCAGACAGTCGGCCGGAGAAAATCGGCCGGAAGCTCCAGCAGGGGAAGCGGACCGGCAAATTCCTTCAGCCAATAATCCCGCTGTCCGGCTAGCTCCGCCGACTTGCTCCGCTCCTGCTGCCAAACGGTGTAATCCGCGTAGGTCCTTTTTAAAGGGGGCAGCTCCCGCCCGGTCAAAAGCGCAGCCAGCTCCTCCATCAAAATGCGGCAGGAGAACCCGTCGGCGATCAAATGATGCATCTCCACGCCCAAAAGGGCATGGCCCGAGCCTGCTTCTTCCGCCAGCCGGATGCGCATGAGGGGAGCCTCCTCCAGGTTGAACGCTCCTTCCGGGAAGACCGCGACCGGAGCGGTCCCGGTGTCTTCCCTTTCCTTTGGGGCACAAACTTTGTCCGCAGCAGCAGCGTCCTCCCCCGGTTCGCTCTCGGACGCCGGGGTATTCCCACCGTCTTTCCCTTCGCCCCCTCGGACCGTGACGGCAAGCTCCGCCGACTCGGCCGTCCGCTGGACAAGCGAGCCGTCCGCCTGCCGGACAAAAGCCGTCCGGAGCATCGGATGCCGCCGGACCAGCCGGCGGAACGCTTCCTCAAGCGCCGGATGGCTCCAGCTCCCTTCCAGCCGGTAAACGCCGGCCATGTGGTAAAAGGTGCTCTCGGGCTCCAGCATTTGCAGCAGATAGAGGCGTCTTTGGGCCGGGGACAGCGGGTAGCCGTCCGGTTGCGGCGCCGCCTGCGGAAGAGAAGCGTCCCCTTCGCCCCGGCGCCGTTCCACAAGCTCCGCCAAGCCGCGCAGCGTCGGATGCCGGAACAGCTCCGCAAACGCAATGTGGACCCCAAACCGTTCATGAAGCGCCGTCACCAGCGACATGGCTTTCAGGGAATGACCGCCCAGCTCGAAAAAGGAATCTTGCGGCCCCGCATTCTCCCCGCGTCCCGGAAGCAGCTGCGCCCAGATGCCGGCAACCGCCCGTTCCGTTTCGCTCTGCCCGGCGTCCGGCCTCCGTTCCGTTTCGTCTTGCGAAGGTGCCGTTTTCCGCGCGGCTTCTTTTCGGCGGAGTTCCAGAGCGGCGGCGTCGACCTTTCCGTTCGGCGTCAGCGGAATCTGCGGCACGGTCACCACTTCCGCCGGGATCATATAGGGAGGAAGCTCGCCGACCAGCCAGGTCCGGACCGCTTCGGCGTCCACTGGAGATTCCGCCACCAGATAAGCGCACAGGCCAAGCTCCCGCTCTTCCTCCGCTTCGCCCGCTTCCCTCACGAGCACGACCGCTTCCGCAATCCCCGGATAGCGAACCAGGCAGCTTTCCACCTCGCCGGTTTCCACCCGGGAGCCGCGGATTTTTACCTGCCGGTCCTTCCGCCCCAGAAACTCCAAGGTGCCGTCAGGCAGCCAGCGGGCGTTGTCCCCGGTGCGGTACAGCCGTTCCCCCGGCCGAAACGGGTTCGGCAGAAACCGTTCCGCCGTCAGCTCGGGCTGCCCCAGGTACCCCCGGCTGACACCCGCCCCGCCGACATACAGCTCGCCCTGCACCCCGGCCGGGCAGAGCTTCCCTTTCCGGTCAAGCACATAAAGGGAGGCGTTGGTGACAGGGCGTCCGATCGGAATGCGTCCCGCGTACTCCCGTTCCACCGGCATCCAGGAGGAAAACGTCGTGTTTTCCGTCGGGCCGTACATGTGAACGATCCGCAATTCGGGATACCGCTTCCGGATCCGGTTCAGCAGGTGCGGACGCACCGTGTCTCCCCCGATCAGAAAATAGCGGAGACCGGCAAAAACCGTTTCGTCGGCGGCCGCAATCCGGTTGAAGACCGCCGGCACCAGGTGCAAAACCGTAATCCCGTTGTCCCGGATGTAAGCGCCCAGGCGGAACGGATCAAGGAGGATCGTTTCGTCGATCACATGCAGCTGCGTCCTGTTCAGCAGAGAAGCCCATATCTCGAAGGTGGTAATGTCGAACACCGCCGAGCCCGTCATCAAGAGCCGGTCCCGCCCCGGCTCCAGCCCGATAAAGTTCATGGACAGCATCCGCGCGAGCACGTGGCGGTGCTCGATCATCACCCCTTTGGGCGTCCCGGTCGTCCCCGAAGTAAACAGCACGTAAGCAAGGTCCGAGCCCTCCGGGGCTTTAGCGGCCAGGGAACCGGACAAGGGAGCGGAAAGCCGTCCCATGTCCACAACCGGCCCCGGAAAGGCCAGCGCTTCCCTTTCTTGCTCGCAGCCGGAAACGAGCAGAGCCGCCGCCTGCGCGCGCTCCAGCATGGAGGCCGTCCGGTTGCGGGGATATTTCGGGTCCAGCGGCACATAAGCGGCCCCGGCCTTCAAAATCCCCAGCATGCCGGCGATCAGCTCCAGCGAAGGCCGGGCCAGGAGACCGACCAGGCTCCCTTTGCCGGCGCCGCTTGCGTGCAGCTGTGCGGCTATCCGGTCGGACTCGGCTTCGAGCTCGCGGTAGCTGTACGAGCGTTCGCCGCATACGACGGCCGTTTCATCCGGTGCGGCCTCCGCCGTCCGGCGGAGAACATCCGGCAGGCTGACGCGCTCCGGGAAGGCCCGGTCCGCGCGGTGCCATCCGGCCGCCAAGCGCTCTTCCTCCTCCCGGGGCAGCACCCGGCAGCGGTCAATGGCGATGGCGGGGTCCTCCAGCGCCTGCTCCAGCACAAGCAGCACCCGGCCCAGAAACGCCCCGGCCGATTCGGGCCGGTACAGAGAAGCGTCGTAGCGCAGCTCCAGACCCTCCACGCCGTCCTTGTCCGAAAGGAGCGAAAAGCTGAGCTCGGGCTCGGCGCGGCCTTCAGCGCCGGGAGCCTCCGCCGGATGCAGCCGGTCCCACCGGACCCGGTAGCGGAACGGCCAGGTCTGGTCCGCCATCCTCAGCCGGTTCATTGCTTTGCGAACCGGATAGACGCCGTGGCGGTAGCTCTCCTGCACGGCCGCATTCATGCGGAGCAGCAGCGTGCGAAACGTCTCCTCCCCGTCTACCGCGCAGCGCACCGGCAGCTCGCCGTCGTCGCCGTTGCCGTGCCCTATCAGGGGAGGAATGCAGAGCACCGCATCTCCCGGCTCCGCCGAACGGGCAAGCGCCGCAGCGATCGCGGCGGCTATCGTCACGAAGGCGGCCGTGTCCTGTCCGCGGCACAGGGCCGCCAGCGCCCGGCGTTCTTTTTCCGCCAGCATTGCCGAGCATCGGCCCGCCGCTTTCGTCCGGCCGGGGGCAAAATCGGGAAGCAGCGCAAGCGCGGGCGTTTCCTCCTGCAGCAGGCGGGTCCAGTAATCCTGCGCTTCTTCAAAGCCGTCTTTTTCCGGCACCCAGGTCAAGCTCCTCACTCCTTTCCATTCAACCGCTCTAAAATTGAAACTCCGCCGCCTGCCATTCCGCCTGCGCCGGCCTTTCATACAGCAGCCCTTCCACCGGCTTGTCCGCGTATTCCGGCAGAGCTGCCAGCATCCGGGTAAAATGGGCCTCCATCCGCTCCGCTTTTTCCCGGGCGCAGCGGGAAGGATCATAGACCAGATCCAGCTCGAACCCGTTCAGCATCCGCGCCTCCGCTGCAAGCGCAAACCGGCTCCCGCCGGCCGACTCGCGGAACTCCCTCAAGCGGAGGCCGTGTGCGGGAAGGGCATTTTCCAGGGATGCCGGATAATTTTCAACCACAAAAAACGTATCGTACAGCGGGTGGCTGCCGTTCCCGGCGGCCGCGCGGATGACGTGCGGGGGACAGGCTTCCGCCGGCCCGCGGCGCAGCGCCTCTTCCCGGACCCGGCGGAGAAGGCCCGCCAGACTCTCGCCGGGCGCCGACCGGACCCGGACCGGAACGGTATTCATGAACAGCCCCGCCCAGTCCGCAATGCCCGGCAGCGGAGCCTGCCTCCCGGAAACCGCCGTCCCGAAGAGGACGTCGTCCGTGTGCGTTTCCCTTTGCAGCGCCAGTCCCCATACCGTCTGAAGCAGCAGCGCCGGAGAGATTTCTAGCGTCCGGCAGAAGCGCAGAACCGGCTCGAGCCGCTCCGCCGTCCAGCCGGTTTTGAGGCGCCGCACCGCCCCTGCGTCCGCCGGGAGCGCCATCCGGTCACCGGCAAGAGCCGGCTCCGCGCCGGCCAGATACTCCGCCCAGAAGGCGGTCTGCTCCTTTAGCGGCTGCCGCCGCTGCCAGCGGATCCACGGCTTCGGGCCGGTCGGAGCGGCCGGGACAAGCTTCCCGCCGCCAATCAGCTCGCCGTAAGCCCGGATAAACGAACGAAGGATTACCGCGTTGCTCCAGCCGTCGTACAGAATGTGGTGATGGTTCACAATGACGTGAAAGACGTCTTCCCCGGTCGGGCCCGCCAGGACCGAGAAAGGGACCCGGCGCAGGTCAAAGCCGTTCCGCCGGCTTTCCTCCTTCATCTGTTCCAGCCGGGAGCGGCTTTCTTCCCCGGACAGTCCCCGCAGGTCAAAGCATTCCAGCTTGGGCGGCGGATCGGACAAAATGACCTGCACCGGCTCGCGCAGCCCTTCCCAGCGGAACACGGTCCGGAGCGCGTCATGGCTGCGGACCACATGCCGCCAGGCTTTTTCCATCGCCTCCGGGGAATAAACGCCTTCGAAGATCAGCTCCACCTGCTCGTAATACGAATCCTCGGTCCCCCGCAGCAGATGCTCGGCCAGGATGGCCTGCTGCATCGGAGTGAGCGCCAATACATCGGTTACCTCGCGCGTGTCCAGTTTCATCGGCGGCTCCCGAGATATCCCGCAAGCCGGGACACGCCCGTTTCGATGGCCTCCGGGGTCAAATTGCTGAACGCCAGCCGAAGCTGCCGGGAGCTTTTATCCTTGCGCAGCTGAAACAGATGCATCGGGCACACAATGACGCCGTAGTCGCGCGCGCATTCCTCGAGCAGCGCGTCGGTCCACGCCAGCTCCGTCGTCAGCGTCATAAAAAAACCGCCCGGCGGCTTGACCGCCTCCGCCTCCGTCCCGAGCTGCGCCTTCAAAGCATCCGCGAGCAGATCGCGGTTCCTGCGCGCGTTCTCCACCTTCGGACGCACAAACGCGCGGAGCGAGCCGTCCTCCCGTTCCAGGAGCGCGCCGGCGATGGCCTGCAGCAGGGTGGACGTGTTGACCGTGAGAAAGCTTTTGACCTTCTTGCATTCCTCGGCGAGCGCCGTCCGATTGCCGCTTCCAGGAGGCCCTCCGACAACCAGATAACCGAGCCGAAGCGAAGGGAAAATCGACTTGGCAAAGCTGCCGATGTAAAGGACCCGGCCGCTCCTGTCCAAGGCTTTCAGCGTAGGAATCTTTTCCCCGTCGTAGAGGTAGTAGCCGTACGGGTTGTCCTCGACAATGTGAAAGTCGTACGTTTCCGCCAGCTCCAGCAGCTTGCGCCGTTTGGAGAGCGGCATATAGGCCCCGGTCGGATTGTGAAAGTCGGGCACCTCGTAAACGGCCCGGGGCCGCTTGCCCTTCCGGGTCAGCTCGACAAGCGCCGCCTCCAGCTCCTCCAGGTCAAGACTGTCGGCGTCCCGTCCGACGGGATGGATGGAAACGCCGCTGATTTTGGCAAAGCCCGCGAAGCCGACATAAGACAGGTTGCTGACCAGAAGCACGTCGTCGGGGGAAGAAAAAAGCGTATGGATGGCAATCGCCATTCCCTCTTGGGCTCCATCCACCAGAAGAATCTGCTCCGGCTCGGCCTGGATGCCCTCGTCCCGAAGGAGCAGCCTCGCGATCTGCTCATTGATGATGCCCTTTGTCAGGTTGTACTGTCCGAGGCGGTTGAAAAAGTCGGTGTAGCTCTGCGCGGCCGGCTTGTGAGCGGCCACGTAATCCTTGATGCCCATCACCGTCCGTTCCACCTCGAAAAAGCTTTCCATCGGCCGGCCCGATCCGAAGGATACCGCGTCGGGGTAGGTCAGGCTCAGCTCGTTCAGCAGGTTCATGGACTCCAGGTAGGCGTCGGTTAGCCGGGTGTTCATCCGTTTTCCCCCTTCTCGGAAAAAATCAGCCTTCCAGGCATTCGATTCGGATCAGGGTCAGAAGCGCCTGGATTTGCGCCGCGTTTTTGCCCACGCAGGGCATGTTCCGGCCGTATCGCCGAATGTCTTCAAGGCAGGCTTCCGCCTCGGACAGCTTGCTTCGGAGAAGCGCTAGCTCCTGCCGGATTTCGTCCTCCACTCTTCTCCCCCCTTGCCGGTCCGAAGATCGATGACCCGCTTGGATTTCAGCTCGCCTTTCGGCAGAGAACCGTATGGCTTCAGCGTGACCGTGAAGCTCAGGCAGGTCCTGCTTCTCAACTGCTCGCGCACCCGCCGTTCCAGCGCCGCGTAATCCCCCGGCCGCACATGCGGAGCGCACTCGGCGACGAGTTCCGGCGGTTCATTGTCGCGGCCGATGACGACCGCGTACTCGCTGCCGAGTCCAGGGATGCCGGACACCACGTCTTCGATTACGGCAGGCGTGACCAGTGTTCCTTTGACCTTGATCAGATGGTCCACGCGCCCCGTAACCCCGCCTTTCAGCATCCGGTAGGAGCGGCCGCAGCCGCAGGGCTCCTCCATCCAGCAGGCCAGGTCCTGCGTGTTAAAGCGGATGCAGGGCTGCCCGCGCCGGTGAAACGCCGTGATCACCAGCGTGCCGTACTCGCCCGGCCGCTCAATGGCCGTCCGGGTGTCAAGGTCCAGCACCTCCACCAAAAACATGCTTTCGTTGACATGGAGGCCGCCGCTGCGCGAGGCGCATTCAAAGCCCCAGGCGCCGACCTCGGTTGCGCCGATATGGTCGTACACCTCGCAGCCCCAGGCCGATTCGATCGCCCTTTTGGTGGCCGGGATCAGCGCCCCCGGCTCCCCGGCGCAGATGATCCGCCGCACCGGTCCCCCGGCGAGGTCCAATCCCGCTTCCCGGGCGGCTTCCATCAGGCGGAAGATGTATGTCGGCGTCGTAATAACGGTCGTGATCCCGAGCTCATAGATTTTTTCCAGCCTCTGCGCGGAGGTCAACCCGCCGGCGGATACAACCTCCGCCCCGATCTTCTCGCAGCCGTAATGCGCACCCCAAAAGCCGATGAACAGGTTGTAGTTGAACGCGATCATCACCCTGTCGTGCTCGCGGACCTTTTGGGCCCAGAGAACGGCCGCCCAGCATTCCGCCCACCAGTACCAGTCGCCGAGCGTATCGGGCTGCCGCATGGGCGCATGCGTGGTGCCGCTCGTTTGGTGATAAAATGCCACGTCCCGCTCGGGTACCGCCAGCGCCGCGCCGTACACGCTTCCGCCGGACGCCTGCTGAAAAAACGCTTTGTCGACAATGGGAAGCCGCCCGATGTCGTTCCAGTCGCGGATGTCGTCCGGTTCGAGGCCCGCCGCGTCATACAAGCGCCGATAGGCCTCCGAATGCGCCCACGCGTACCGAACCGCTTCCCGAAGCCGCCGGAGCTGAAGCGCACGGAGCTCGTCCCGGGCCAGGGTTTCGCCGGCGGGGTTCCAATAAGGCATGGATGGCCGCTCCGTCCGCGTCATAGCTCAAGCCCGCCCGCATTGCAGATGACGAGCCCGCCCCGCAGCGGCTCGGTGCGCGGCCCCTCCGGCGCGTCGGCCGACAGCCCGCCGGAAGGCCCGGCCGGGGACTCCGGACCCGGCTTGGCGGAAGGACGGTAGAGAAAATGCCCGCTCGTCTTCATCCCCCGCTCGTCCCCCCTGCCGGAAAGCGCATAAGCGCCTGAAGCGCAGCGCTCCGGCTCGCACACATGCTCCGGGTGCCGCTCCCGGACCAGGCACGTCCGGGAAAAGGAAAACAGCTTGTCCGCGCCCTCCCGAATCCAAACCGGCAGAGCGGTGGCATGCTTCAGGTCCTTCAGCAAATCGCCGTCCCCGGCGTAGCACTCGACGGCCGCAACCGGAAAGCCGGACAAAAGCTCGAACCAATACGGATTGACGCGTTTGCGCTTGCGGATGCTGAACCGGCTCAGCACATAATCCATCTCCTCGTCGCATGAGCCGGGCAAGCCCGGCCCGTTAATCAGTGCTCCGTCAATCAAGCCGTCCCGTTTCAACCGGCGGAGAAACGCCAAAAAAGCCCGTTCCTGGCCGACCAGGTAATAGGGCTGCTGAATATAAATTTTTCCCGGTCCGCCCGCGTTTCGGACAGCTTCGCAAAAGCGGACCAGCCGCTCTTCGTTCCGGTCCGCACGGGCCGGCTCGCACAGGACGCTTCCAAGGATATAAGCTTCCGCCCGCTCGAACGGTGCCGGCGGACGGTCGGGAAGCAGCGGAAAGTGAATCCCCCTTTTCGGTCCTTCCCGGGTCATGCCCCCGCCTCCTCTCCGCCGCAAAGAGCGTCCGCCAGCCGGCGGAGCGTCCGGGTGCCGCGCGCCATATGGGCAAGCCCCCTGCCGCGCCCTTCGATCTTCCAGTGCCGGATGCCGAGCTCATACAGCCGCCCGGCTTCCTCGCCCCGGGACAACCGGTTGCCAAACGGCCGGAAAGCCGCCGCTTCGCCGCGCGCGTCACCGTCCAGCCGGAAGGGGAGGCCGCACAGCTGGGCCTCCCGGCCCTTCCCGCTGCCGTAAACGCAGGCGCAGTGCCCCACTTCGTTATAGCACTTCATGCCGTACGCAATCGCCTCCCACTCAAAGCCCTCGTAACGGGACACCATGCCGCTGATTTCCGCGGACAACGCAGAAGGCGGAAAAACGATCCGCGCCACCCCGAGCTCGCGGGCCAGCCGGAAATCCCACTCATGAAGACAGGACGCGTTTGCGCTCAAATGAACCGGGAGGCCGGGAAGGTACCGGCGGAGCGCCAGAATCAGCCCCCAATCCGAAGCGATCACTCCCGCCGCCTCGCCGTTTTCCAGCTTGCGGAGTTCTTCCAGGACCGACTCGACTTCCGTACCGGACAAGTCGCGGTTTATCGCAACGTAAAGCCGTTTCCCTCGTTCCCGGATCCGGGTCCCGCTCTCGCGGATATCCGGCCAGTCCAGTTCGACGCCGGTATGGTGCCAGGAGCTGCGGACAAGCCCGCAGTAAAGGGCGTCCGCGCCCGCGTCGAGCAGCGGGCCGATCTGCTCAAGGCGGGAGAAGCAGGTTACAATTTCAATCGACTGCACGTCATCTCCCCCACTGGTCTGGTTATGTTCGAAACCTTTTCTGCGGTCCAAAGTAATCCTCAGGCTTCGCGTCCCCCCGGGAAACCGGCTGATCCGCACGAGCGCCCCGGTCGATTTCATAAAGCGGCCACAGTCCGGTTTGAACGGCCTTTCGCGCCAGCTCAACCGTCAGATCGGGCGCAAACCCCCAGCCGGTCGGGCAGGGCGTATGGACGTGCAAGTAGCTCGGTCCGTCCGCTTTCATCGCCTTCGAGACCTTGCGCCTCAAATCGGGAACATACCCGATGGACGCCGACGCCAAATAAGGGATTCCGTGCGCCTCCACAATGGCCAGCATGTCTTTTTTGGTCTCGCCCTTGCCGCCCGGCGTCGTGCTGGTCCACGCCCCTTGCGGACTGGCGCCGCTCCGCTGCTTGCCTGTGTTCATGTAGGCTTCGTTGTCATAGCAGACGTACAGGACCCGTTCCCGCCGCTCCAGCATGCCGGACAACGCCTGCAGGCCGATGTCCACGGTGGCGCCGTCTCCGGCAAAGGCCAGCACGTGCACATCCCGTTTTCCCTGGCGGTCAAGCCCTGCCCGGATTCCGCCGGCGTAGGCGGCGGTGTTCTCCAGATTCCCTTGAAAGCCGGGAATGCGCAGCGCCGTCTGATCCCCGTATCCGGAAAAAAGCGCCGCGCAGCCCGGCGGAATGACAATAAAGGTATCCGGGCCGAGGACGTCCAGCACATGGCGGAGCGCGATTTCCATTCCGCAGCCCGTGCAGGTGCTTACGCCATTTGCCACCAAGCCGTTCATCGGCATCCTTCGTCCCTCCCTTTCATCTACAGGATCACCACGTTTGAGTCGTAGCCGCTGCGCATCAAGAACTGGTAAAGCTTTCGCTTGAGCCGCTCAAACCGCTCGGCCGCCCTCAGAAAGGCAACGGGCGGGAGGGCTTCCCGCGTCCAGGCTTCCATTCGTTCGGACGGCGCCTCTTCCTCCGCCAGGTCGATCATCGTCGTAATCCACCGGAAAAAAGCCATATTAAAAGCTTCCTTGATCTCGTGGTACTGACCGACCAGCACTTCGAAGAAGCGGAGCGCCTTCGGGTCTTGGCGGATTTCAAACAACCGGGCGTAATACCCGAGCGTCAAATTAAAATAGTCGAAGTAAAAGTCCAGAAGGGCGATCAGCCGGTCATGCGCTTGCTCCAGCTGCTTCTGATAATCGGTCAAAAAGTCATTCAGCCGTTCCACCCGCGGCTCGGCATACCGGTATGTCCGGTAAGCCGTTGCGGCCGGCAGAAGGAGGCCCCGTTCCGCCATCCGCTTGTACAATGGCGTTCCTTTGAAAATGGCCAGCTCCTGAATAAATTTCAAATCGTAGCCGTACCGGTGCAAAAACCGGCTGTTCTCCCGAAGCCCCTCCAGCGTGCTTTCGGGATTAAAGTTGATAAAGCCCGGGGAAATCCAAATGCCGTACGACCGAAAAAGCTCCATGATGCCGTGGTTGTCTTCGATCTTGGCGATTTTGTTGTAATACGCCAGGTCGCGGGCGTTGCCCGACTCGATTCCGATGCAGGCGCCTGTAAGGCCGGAAGCCTTGAGCAGCCTCATCGTCTCCGGCGTCGCCTTGCGCTGGAATTCAGCCCGAAAATCCGCATAATAGGCGATGGAAAGCCGCCGGTCTACGATTTCCTGGGCAAGCGAGGTCAGCCGCTGCAAATTGTCATTGGGGTCTTCAAAGCTGCTGTCGATAAAGTTGAACGCGCGGACGTTGTAATCGCGGACCAGCATTTCGATCTCGTCCGCCACGTTTCCGACCGATCTTCCCCGCCATTTGGTCCAGAACAGATGCGTTGCGCAGTAGGTGCAGCGGGCCAGACAGCCGCGCGAGCCGGAGATGGTCGCGATTTTCATTCGCTTTTCGACCAGAATGTCCCGGGCGGCGAACGGCAGACTGTCCAGATCGGCAATCAGCGGCCGCGGCCCGTTTCGCACCACCCCGCCTCCTTCCCGGTAGATCACGCCCCTTACATCGGCCAGCGTCTGGCCCGCCGACAGCCGGCCGACGGCCTCCAGCATGGTATCTTCGCCTTCCCCGGCCATGGCGAACGAGATGTGCTCGTTCTCTCGCAGAACGGTTTCCCCATGCGAGGTCGGATGAATGCCGCCCACACAAATCGACGCATCGGGCAGGACGGCTTTGACCCGTTCGATGACGCGGTAAACCGAATCCTTGGCCGCCTCGTAAACGGTAAAGCCAATGATGTCGGGACGAAACGACTCGATCCGGCCGAGGTTTACCTCCCGCTCATGATCCATGAGAAGCTCCACCTCGTGTCCGTTCCGGCGCAGAACGGAGGCAATGAGCGAAATCCCGATCTCCTCGATCGTTCCGGACATGAAATCATTGTAGATGAATGCCAACAAAACCTTCAGCTCACTCAGCCCCTTCGGCGGAATATTGCTTCAGCGCGCGGAGCGACATGGCGTCCTCCCGCAAACCGAGCCATTGCTTGCCTTCCGCGTAACGGCCTTCCCGCAGACTGGCCACAACCTCCTCCACCGCTTCGGGCGGAATGTCCCGTCCCCCCAGGCCGGCGATAAAGCCGACAATCCGAGGGTGCTCGCGCTCAAGCGCATGCCGCACTTCAAGGCCGAGCGGCCCTGCCTCCGCGCCCAGCCCCGCGCTTCGGTCCAGCACCGCGATGCCTGCAGGCGCCCGGCCGGCCAGCAGCCGGCGCAGCGCCTCGTGCGGAAAGGGCCGAAAGCAGGTCACTTTGACCGCACCGGCCCGAACGCCCCGTTCCCGCAAGCGGTCGACGGCGTATTTGACGGTACCGGCGGCCGATCCCATGCTGATGACGACAGCCTCCGCGTCCTCAAGGCGGTAGGCCTCCAGCAGGCCGTAATCGCGTCCGAACCGTTCCCGAAACGCCCGCTGCGTTTCCGGAAGGACCCGAAGCGCCTGCCGGAAGCCCTGCTCCTGCTGATACCGCATTTCCATAAACTCTTCGCTCGGCGTCAGGTTGTTGATGAACATGGGCCGTTCCAGAGAAAGGTGCAGGTTTTTCGGCCGGTAAGCGGGTAAAAAAGCGTCCGCCTGCTCCGGCTCCGGGAGTGAAACGGGCTGGAGCGAATGAGACACGAAAAAGCCGTCCATGCAGACCATGGCCGGTAATAACACATCTTCATGCTCGGCCGCCCGGTAAGCGATCAGCATCAGGTCGAGCACCTCTTGGGCATTCTCCGCGTACAGCTGAATCCACCCGGTGTCGCGCTCGGCCATCGTGTCCTGGTGGTCGCACCACAGGTTCCACGGGGAAACCAGGGAACGGTTGACCACCGGCATGACCAGCGGAATCCGGCAGCCGGCGGCGACGCCCAGCACCTCGTGCATCAGGGCGAGCCCGACGGAAGAGGTTGCCGTCGCCGCGCGGATGCCCGTCAGCTGAGCTCCGATCACATAGGACATGGCCGAATGCTCCGATTCCATGCACACATAGCGGCCGTCCAGTTCGCCGGAATCCGCCATCCGGGCCAGCCGCTCCACAAGCGGGCTCTGGGGCGTAATCGGGTAGGACGCGACAACGGAGACGCGGGCCAGGCGGACCGCTTCCGCCGCCGCCCCGTTCCCGTCGAGCATGACGAGTCCTTTTTGCGGGTTGGCCTTCATACGTTCACCATCCCGATTCCGCCAAAACGGCAAATGCGGGCGCAGATGCCGCAGCCTTTGCAGCAAGCGTCCCGGAAGGAGACGGCCGGGGCGGCATCCCGGCGAAACTCGATCACGCCCGTCGGGCAATAGGCGGCGCATTCGCCGCAGCGCAGACAAGCCTCGGCGTGGAACAAAGGCCTTGTCCGCTTCCAGGTGCCGACGGGCGAGTCCTCGCAGCGGGTGGCAACGGGTCCCAACAGCGTTTCAGAAAATAACGGTTTGTTCATAAGCTTGCCGGACCAGCTCCTTTACGGCGGGTTGAGGGGGGGACGCAAAATACTCCTCCAGGCACGGATAAACACTGTCGATGGAATACAGGCCGGTGCGGGCGAGCACGCCGAGCATAGCCAGATTGGGGATGTCGCTCCCGCACAGCGTAAGCGCAAGGCCGGTCGCGTCGGCCTGATAAATTTCCCGGAAGCCGCAGGCCGCAAACCGGTCCGGTTTTGCGGCATTCACAACGAGCCGGGTGTCGGGCTTTATCCCGTCCCGCACGGCTCCTCCCTTGGCTTCCAGGTCGGGGTCGAGCAGCAGAACAAGATCCGGCCGGCGCACGAACGCGTTCAACGTAATCGGCCGGTCGTCGGCCAGCACGTCGGCAAAAACCGGCGCGCCCCGCCGTTCGTGGCCGTAGGCCGGAAACATCCGCGCGTGCTTTCCTTCGTGAACGCACAACAAGGTGCACAGCAGCTTCGCCGCCGTAACGACGCCCTGCCCGCCCACGCCCAAAATTTTAAGCTGAATCATGAACTTCCTCCTCTCCTTCACGTTAAGCTTCTCGATCAGCCGGTCGTTCACCAGTGTCCGGATGCTCCGCTGCGCGCAGAGTGCATGGAGATCCGGAGATTCGGGCTGCGGCCGGTACTTGCTGGAGAAGAGGACCGCCCGCACAAGATCGGGCCGGAACGAAAGCAGCTCAATCGTGGGAAATACCCCGAGCGTGTACGAATAATCCGCCTTTCTCCGGTATGGTTTAGCATCCAAAAGATCCACCTCGTTAAAGAACCCGCATAAAGACCGGCCCTCGCCAAATGTATCCGTTTACACTTTTTCATTCAAATGGTTTGGACCAGCCGCTCATTGATCCGTTCCGCGATCGCCGGGAACTGCCGCTGCAAATAAAAATGACCGCCCGGAAAAAAACAAACCTCACATCCGCGGGATGTCAGGTCGCTCCACCGGTATAACTCGTCAAACGTAAATGCATCCTCCGTTCCGCTGAAAACCGTAATCGGAACGGGAAGCGGCGGCTTGCTCTCGTAACGGAATTCCTCCACCAGCCGAAAATCTTCGCGGATACGGGGCAGCGCCTCGGCCAGCAGCTCCGGGTGACCGGTCAGCTCCTCGATTCCGCCCATTTCGCGGAGTCTGGCGGCAAAAGCGGCGTCGTCCAAAGTGTGAATGGAATCACTACCCCTGCTAAGATGAGGCGCATGCCGCCCTGAACAGAAAAGACGCTCCGGCAAAGGAGCGTCCGAAAGCCAAAGCAAATGGCACGCTTCATGGATCATCAGGCTGCCCATGCTGTGCCCGAACAGCGCGTACCGGTCTCCCGGCTCAAGCGCCGAGCGGATCCTCCGGGCCAAATCCTCCACGGCCTCGCCCAGTGAGGCTGCGGCGGCTTCCTGCCACCTCGCTCCTTTGCCCGCCCGTTCCAGGGCGATCAGTCCGATACGGGGGTCGAGGCTTTTTCTCAACCGGGTGTAAGACGCGGCGCTTCCGCCGGCATGGGCTGCGCAAAACATTTTCAACTGCATCCATAACCCTCCCCAGCGCATAGCTTCGCCATGCGCATTCGTAACATGACGGATACATGGAGCCTTACTATGAAGCCGTCCCTCGCGTTGAAGTGCCTAAGCTTCGACAACCTCGCAACGGCCTTGCGTTATTTCCAGTTACTAACATATACTTACATGATACGACAGCTTCACCTATTTGAAAAGGCAAACTTAAAATATTTATATAAAACCCACATTCTTTTCCTCTTCTTCTTAAGGCTCCATTCCTCAAAATTCAATGCCCAGGTCGGCCTGATGGGCTTGGCCCAACATATCGAATCGCACCTTCGCACGGCGGGTGTGGGCATTCATTTTGTACACGTACTGCTCGCGGCCCCGGAGCGGACCGGCCACAACGCGTGTCTGGCCCCCTTCCATCTGTACGCGGGAATAATCGATTACGCCCTTCTCGTTGACCAGACTGAGCAGAAGCGTCATTTCCTCCGGGCGGACGTAGATGAATTGCTGGCCTTTGCATAAGATTTTCATCAATTTGGGCGTCTCGTTAATTTGCTGGTACGTCTCGTTGTCCATCGCCGCCCTGACAAAGACATAGCCGGGAAACAGCTTTTTCAAGACAGCGCGGAATTCTCCGTCCGTTTTCTCGGGCACTTTGCGCTTGGGGACCAGAATCTGATACTCGTCCTGAAACTTGTAACGGATATACCGTTCGACGGCATCCTCGAAGCCTGTTTTCACATAGAGTACATACCAGTTCATAGCGTTCCACCCTAATTTATCTTTTATATTCCATTTTAAACCAACCATTCCGGACTCTTCTGCAATATTAATCACTTGTCCGGCGGCTGTTCCCTTCGAAAGGCAGTTACTTTGATCACACCTCGATTAAGCGCCATTCGGTATAATCGCAAAAGTAACCAATGGAAAGCGCAACCGACGGAATGACCTGGGAGGACACCAATGTTATGAGAACGGAACCGATCTATAAATCGCTGGAATTGAGCGAACCGGATTATTACGAGCTGGAGGGGCTGGAGGTCGGCGTCACGTCCAACTGCAACTTCAAATGCGACTACTGCTGCGCTTACCGGCGCAACGACGGCCAATCGCTCCAGGCAAGCGAAATCCTCCGCATTATCGACGATATTCCCACCCTGAAGCGCGTCCGGTTATCCGGAGGGGAAGTCACGCTGAAATTCGACGACTGCGCGGAAGTGATCGCTCACTGCACATCCAGGGGCATCGCCACGCAGCTTAACAGCAACGCCAGCCTGCTGAACGAAGAGCGCATCGAAAGGCTTAAGCAAGCCGGCCTGTCCAATCTGCACGTTTCCTTTAACTTCACCGATGCCGAGACGTTTTCGGCCTATTACAAGATCCATCCGTCCGTATACGAGAAAATTCTTGCGAACATCCGCTACTGTGCAAAGGTGGGACTGGAAACGGTGCTGGAGACGCTGCTTTTTCCCGAAACCCAGAAAAACATGCGGGCGATCAGTGAGATGGTTTACGATCTGGGCGTGCGCATTCACGAAATTCAAAACAGCATTGTGATGGATCACACAGGCTGGAACCGGGTCTCGGCCAAGGAGGAGCTCGTCCGCTCGGTTCGCGAGCTGATCGCCATGAAAAAAGAAGACACGACGCTCTATTTCACCTGCATGGACCGGCTTATGGACAAACTGGGCTTCCGGGACGAGCCCGGGGTCTATTTCTCGCGCTGCGTTGACGGAACCCGGCAGCTTCATCTGCACGGAAACGGAGATGTCCTGATCTGCGAGCTGTGCCGTCCCGTCGTAATCGGAAATATATACAAAGGCACCGACCTGAAGGACATTTACCGCAACCGGCCCGCCGCGCTGGCGGAGTATCTGGAAAAGCGGCCCTGCCCGGCTTATGACGCGCTTTTCCCGGAAGGATAAAGCGCCCGCAAACAGCAAACGCCTTCGGATTCCTCCGAAGGCGTTTGTCATAAGCTGCCGGCATTTCTCATCGCGTGTCGGGTTTGGTGCTGTCCCCCTCTCACACTTCTTCGAATTGGGGGTTCAAGAGCCGGTCGGAAAAAACCTCCTCCGGGGAAAAATCCGTTGTTGGCGTGTTGTGATCCACTTCTTGAAGGCTGACATTATCAAGCCATGCCTGCCCTTTCCCGCACAGCAGGATCCCGATGTTGAGAATAGCCCCGTTTGCAGGGACATCCAGCACGCAAGAATAATGATTCCAGTCCGTCGTTCCGGTAATGGGCCTGCTTTGCATATTATCCAGCTTTAATGAATCCCCCAGGTTGTTATCGATTCGGAACCATAGACCGCACCAGCCTTCCACGGCTTCGGTTTTTACAAAACCGGAGAACCGTACCCGCTTCCCGACGAAATGTTTGGCGCTAATTTGCTGCATGATACTCCCGAATTCCTCTTGGGAAAACTCATCCTCGAGGGAACGGATCGTGGCCGATCTCGAGCCGGTGTGGCAGGTACCGGAGTCCAGGCTCATCGAGTATTTTTCGGGAGCGGAGCCCGTGACGATCCAGTCTTTGATTTTGTTTTGCTTCTCCATTGTTTTTCCTCCTCCAACCAAATCCCTCATCGCCGACCGGTATCTTCCGGGAGGCAATTGATAAACCGCTTTGAACGCTCGCGTAAAAGACTCCTGAGTCGCGAAGAGATACATGACGGCGATCTCCAGTATGGAAGCCTCAGTTTTTAACAGTGCGGCCGCGGCGCCGGCCAGTCTTCGTTTGCGAATATAATCATATAAAGGAATCCCGGTTTCCCTTTGAAAGGTCCGATGAAAATAATATTTCGAATACCCGGCCACCTTCGAAATTTCATCCAGCGTCAATTCCTCGCACAGGTTCATTTCTATATAATCCAATGCCTTCCGGATTTCTCTGCTGTGGACGATAAGCTCACCTCCTGCAATGAGTATAGAATAAACTCCACTTCAACATTTGACGTTTCTTGCCTTTTTCCAGCCAAAAAAACGGCGACCGCTCCCCGTTTAATACCGGGAAGCGATCGCCGCTTCTTAATCTGCCGCTGCCTCACATAAGTGCTTGACGCGGCTTGAGCATACGTCTTGTTTTATTCCGTCGCGGCTTAGTTGACGACCGGGGTCGAACCGCCCATCGCCGCTTCTTCGCCCTGCTTCGGCTTGGCGTTTACCGTCACCGTCTGGTTGGACGTGCGAAGCGGCAGCTCCTTGAGGAAGAAGACCAGCACGAAGGCAACCACCAGCACCAGCGTCCCGACCAGGAACACCGTGGAAAGCGTGTCGCCGAGGGCGTCGCGGATGCCTTGAATCATCTGCGTGAAAAGCGGCTGAACGTCGGCGGGCAGCGAAGCCTGCGTCTGCTCCAGAAGCGGCTTGTTCATCAGCGTCGTCGGGTTTGCGAAAGCCGTCATTTGCTCGACCAGCTTCGGATCCATCGCGCTCATGTCCGGCGCGGCCGAACCTTGCATGGCTTTGCCCAGGTTTTTGGTCAGGTTATTGGACATAACCGTCCCCATGACGGCGATCCCGATCGTGCCGCCCAGATTGCGGAACAGCTGCAGCGAAGCGGTGACAACGCCGAGTTCTTTATGCGGCATCGCATTCTGCGAAGCGAGCGAAAACACCGGCATGCCGAGGCCGAGGCCAAGGCCGAAAATAATCATGCTGAGAATCGCCATCGGGACGTTGTTCATCACGACCATGATGGCCATGCCGGCGATCATGACCGGAATCCCGATCAGAGCGTAGCGTTTGTACTTGCCCTTCTTGGCCATGCGCTGGCCGGTAATGGCGCTCGCGACCACCATGACGATGGACATCGGCATCGTGACGTAACCGGCGTAGGTCGGCGAAATCCCGAGTACGCCCTGCACGAAGAACGACAGGTAGATGAGCGCGCCCATCATGCCGAAGTTCATGATAAACCCGGTCAGGTTGGAGATGGTGACGATGCCGTTCTTAAACAGATGAAGCGGCAAAATCGGATTTTTCGCCTTCCATTCGACCAAAATAAAGATGAGAGCGGAGACGGCGCTTCCGATCAGAAGGCCGATGATTTGCTCGGAGCCCCACGGGTATTCCGTTCCGGCCCAAGAGAAGGCCAGCAGCAGCGGAACCAGCGTGGTGGTCAGGAAAAGCGAGCCGAGGTAGTCGATGCTTTCCTTCGGCTTGCGCTCCACCTTCGGGAAAAGCGTCAAGATCATGAAGAACGCCACGATGCCGAGCGGCAGGAAGATCCAGAACAGCCAGTGCCAATCCATGTGATCGACGAGGTAGCCGCCGAGCGTCGGGCCAAGCACGCTGGAGAAGCCGAAGACGGCGGTCATAAAGCCCATCCATTTGCCGCGTTCGCGCGGCGGGAACAAGTCGCCGACGGACATAAACGCGGTCGATTGGATAATCCCTGCGCCGATCCCTTGAATCCCCCGGTAGCCGATAAAATGAAAGACATCCTGGGAGGTGCCGGTCAGGAAGGCGCCGGTCATAAACAGCAAAATCCCGATCAGGAGAAACGGCTTGCGGCCGAACATATCCGACAGCTTGCCGACAAGCACCGTAGCGATCGTCGATGTCAGCAGGTAAATGTTGATCGTCCAGGTGTAGTAGTCCATCCCGTCCAGAATGGAAATGATACGCGGCATGGCGGTGCTGACAATCGTCTGGTTAATCGCCGCGAAGAACATGGCCGCCATAACGGCGATCATGATCGTGACCTTTCGTTTGGATGTTAAATGTTCCATGGTTACCCTCTCTCCGTTTTTTTATGCTGGATTTTTCTCTCTATGGGACAACAGGACGGAAAAAATCCGCCGCAAGTGCTGGATATCTTCCTCGGGCAGCGTATTGAAATACGTTTGCATCACCTGATCGCGGGTCGCGCGGGCTTCGCCGACCATCTCTCTCCCTTTGTCGGAGATTGAGATATAGACTACCCGGCGGTCGCTTTCGCCGCGTTCCCTCGTCACATACCCGTCCGCAAACAGCTTGTCGGCCATGCCGGTTATGGCGGCCGGCGTCAGGCTGAGGTGGTGGGCGAGCTGCGACACGTTTTGCGGGCCGTATTTGTCGAGCACGAAAAGTGCCTTGAAATGCGGCAGGCTTAGGCAAAACCCTTTCTGATTCCAGTCTTGATTGATTAGTTTGAGCAGGCTGCGAAACATTGAGGTTACCTCGAACAGTACCTCTTCTTCGTTCATCCCCCTACCTCCAAAAAGTATCCATTTGCTTAAACGTTTAATGTTTTAGCATTAAAATAAAGCAATTAATAATTTACAACTAAAACAACTGGGCGTCAAGCGGTTTGCCGCATTTTTTCATAATTATTTTCAAAAATGCGCGAAAAAAATAACCGCCCAGCCCGAGGTTGTGCAAGACGACCAGCCAATGTTCTCTTCGATGGGGCGGCTTAATCGCCGGCTTCCGCTCTGCCCGCTGCAGCCGGGAGTGTGCGCCGATGGGGCCCCGGGCGGCACGGGCGGGCTCGCCGCACGCCCATGGGGCCCGAGGAGGCTGGGCGGGGCTCGCCGCACGACGATGGGGTCCGGGGCGGCACGGCGGGGCTCGCCGCACGACGATGGGGCCCGAGGCGGCACGGGCGGGATTCGCCGCACGACGATGGGGCCCCAGGCAGCGCGGGCGGGCTCGCCGCACGCCGATGGGGCCCGAGGCGGCGCGGGCAGGCCTCGCCGAACGGCGATGGGGCCCCGAGGCGGCACGGGCGGGCTCGCCGCACGCCCATGGGGCCCGAGGCGGCACGGGCGGGATTCGCCGCACGACGATGGGGCCCGGGGCGGCACGGGCGGGCTCGCCGCACGCCGATGGGGCCCGAGGCGGCGCGGGCAGGCCTCGCCGAACGGCGATGGGGCCCCGAGGCGGCACGGCGGGGCTCGCCGCACAACGATGGGGCCCGATCAAGTTCCTCACGGCCTTGAAGTGCCCACGGTTGCTCTAACGGTTGCCACAGAGGCTATTTGTCCCAAAATGAGGGGTTTCAAATTCTAACGGTTGCCACAGCGCTTATTTTCGTTTTTTTGCTCATTTTCGTCTGTTTTTGCCGAAATAAGCTCCGTGGCAACCGTTAGAAAAATTTCAAGGCGGTTTTGGCCCAAATAAGCTCTGTGGCAACCGTTAGCCATTCAAGCCCTGCCAGGCTGCACAGATAATGAAACATTGTGGCACGCTTCTTTATGAGGATAAAGCGCTAAGTGAGGGAAGACGGAACATTTTCCTTTAAAGGCGTTCCTCCTCGTCCTTTCCCGAAGCAGCACTCCCGATTCGTTAACCACCCATTACGTCGACCACCTGATGTACATTGCGAGCCGTATGCTCCAAGCAAACGAATATATCGAACCAACCAGCCTCGATTCAAACAATCGAACCTGGTGTACTAGGCGGACCTTGTGCTCGAACCAAACGAATATTCGAACTAACCGGCTTCGATTTAAATAATCGAACCCGGTGAACTGGGCGAACCGTCTGCTCGAACCAAACGAATATGTTGAACCAACCAACATCGATTCACCTAATCGAACCATGTGAACTGGGCGAACGGTTTGCTCGAACCAAACGAAGATGTTGAACCAACCAACATCGATTCACCTAATCGAACCATGTGAACTGGGCGAACGGTTTGCTCGAACCAAACGAAGATGCTGAGCCAAACGCGTTATAGCATACGGTGGAAGCAATCAAACACCTGGAACTTAGGCGGGGGAGGAGTCCGGGGAACGTTCTTTTTGTGAACCGGCAGATCAGGCTCGTGGCACGGGCCAGGCAATAAAAAAACGACCCCAACGGGTCGTTTGGCTATTTTTGATAAATTTTAACTAAAGGTACGTGTCCTCGTTCCTGATAATAGTAGTATAACCTTCAGAAAAAGATAAGTCTAGTCTTTTTTCGGGATTTTCGCTATATTTTTGAATGCTCATCATCTGTACGTTTCAGGAGGGATCCAAAATGGGCGAACCCGTCATCTCGCTCCAAGGCATCAACAAATCATTCCAAGTGGCCGAACGGTCCGCCGGCTTCGGGCAGGCGGCCAAAGCGCTCTTTTCCCGAACCTACACCCGGGTGGACGCGCTGCAGGACATTTCCTTCGAGATCCGGGAAGGCGAAATCGCCGGGTACATCGGCCCGAACGGCGCCGGAAAGTCGACAACGATCAAGGTCATGTGCGGCATCCTGGTGCCGGACTCCGGCTCCTGCCGGATTATGGGGTATACCCCATGGAAGGAGCGGACCGCTTATGTGGGCCACATCGGCGTGGTGTTCGGCCAGCGCTCCCAGCTCTGGTGGGATGTGCCAGTCGCCGATTCCTTTGAGCTGCTGCGGGACATCTACCGGATTCCGGCGGCCGTTTACCGCAAAAACATGGACCGCCTCACCGATCGGCTCGGCCTTGGCAGCCTCCTGCATACTCCCGTCCGCCAGCTCAGCCTCGGCCAGCGGATGCGCTGCGAAATCGCCGCTTCGCTTCTGCACGACCCGCGCATTCTGTTTCTCGACGAGCCGACCATAGGCCTTGATGCCGAAAGCAAAATCGCCGTCCGCGAATTCATCAAAGCCATTCACAAAGAACAAGGCGTCACCGTCATCCTAACCACCCACGACATGAGCGACATTGAAGCGCTGGCGGAACGCATTCTGATGATCGGCAAAGGCACCCTGCTCTACGACGGCTCCCTTTCCGAACTGCGCAAGCGCTTCGGCAGCCAGCGTACGCTGACAGTCGATTACCGGGATTGCCCGGTTCCCGTCGACATTCCCGGGGCGTTCCGCCATTCCTGGTCGGCGCAGCAGGCGGTTTACAGCTTCGACAGCCAGCAGGTCGGGCTGGCGCAAATTATCGCCCGCCTCTCCGAGCGCATTGAAATATTGGACGCTCAGGTGGACGCAAAATCGGTGGACGAGCTGATCCTGCAGCTGTACAAGGAGCACCGGGTATGAAGGCTTACCTCTCCGTCGCCAAGCTGCGTTTTGTCACCAGCCTGCAATACCGCACGGCGGCGTATGCCGGCATCGCCACCCAGCTGTTTTTCGGCCTTGTGCTGGTGATGGTCTACATCGCCTTTTACAGCCGGGACGGTGCGGCGGCGCCCATCTCCCTGCCGGACATCGTCACGTACGTGTGGCTCCAGCAGATGTTTCTCAGCCTCGTCGCCCTCTGGTACCGCGACCCGGACATCTTCCAGCTGATCACGACCGGCAACATCGCCTACGAGCTCTGCCGTCCTTGCGACCTCTATGGCTTTTGGTACGCCAAGATCGCAGCGACGCGGCTCTCCGGGGCCATGCTGCGGTTTCTGCCTGTTCTGCTGTTCGCTTTCCTTCTGCCCGAGCCTTACGGCATGGGGCTGCCAGCTCCGGGTGCGGCCTTCCCGCTGTTTGCGCTGGCGCTTCTGTTCGGGCTTCTGGTCGTAGCCGCTTTGTCGATGCTCATCTATGTCTCCGTCTTTTGGACCCTGTCGCCGGTCGGTTCCACGCTCATGTTTGCGACGGCCGGCGAGTTTTTCGCCGGGATGATCGTGCCGGTTCCGCTGATGCCCGCGTGGCTGCAGAACCTTTCGTTCTTCCTGCCGTTCCGCTGGACGATGGATTTTCCGTTCCGCGTTTACTCGGGCCACATCCCGGTGCAGGAAGCGCTGGCCGGCATCGGCATGCAGCTGCTCTGGCTCGCGCTGACCGCAGGCGCCGGCTTGTGGCTCATGCGCCGGGCGCTCCGGCGCGTAATCGTACAAGGAGGATGAAAGCACCCATGCGCCTCTATTTTCGCTACCTTTCCATTCTGTTCCGCTCCCAGCTGCAGTACCGGGCGTCCTTCTGGCTGCTGTGCCTGGGCCAGTTTTTCATCCCGCTCTTTGTTTTCGCCGGTCTCTATTTTCTGTTCTCCCGGTTCGGGGAGCTGCGCGGCTGGAGCTTTTTCGAAGTCGCCCTCTGCTTCGGCGTCGTTCACCTGGCGTTTGCGCTTAGCGAATGCTTTGCGCGCGGGTTCGACTCGTTTTCCTCGCTGGTGGCAAACGGGGGCTTCGACCGGCTGCTGGTCCGGCCGCGCGGAACCGTCGTCCAGGTGCTCGGCTCGCAGTTCGAGTTCACCCGCATCGGCCGCATGCTGCAGGGCGCGGCCGTGCTCGCCTGGGCGCTGTGGAACCTGCCGGTTTCCTGGACGCCGCTCAAGATCGTCACGCTGATCTTGATGGTCGCGGGCGGCGTGCTGATATTCATCGGCATCTACATGCTGAACGCGACCTTTTGCTTCTGGACGGTGCAGGGCCTGGAGCTGGCCAACCTGCTCACCGACGGCGGGCGGGAAATGGCCCAGTACCCGCTTTCCATCTATGCCAAGCCGGTCCGGCTGTTGTTCACGTTCCTCATTCCGTTCGGCTGCGTGAGCTACCTGCCGCTCCTGTATCTGCTCGACCGCACGCCCCATCCGGAATACGCCCCGCTGTACGCGCTTCTGCCCTTGGCGAGCGTCCTTTTTCTGCTCGCCTGCCTGCGTGTCTGGCGCTTTGGCGTCCGGCATTACCGGTCCACGGGCTCCTGAACCAGCCGCATGCGAAAACACCGCCGACACCGATTCGGCCGGCGGTGTTTTTACACCCATGCAGAAGAGTTCATTTCCGTGCGGTTTCCACGCGGTCGCATAACCACAGGGCGGTCTGACCGGCTCGCCGCGGCCCGGCAGCCTTCCCCCATGCCGGGCTCTCCCTCCGCGCAGTCAGCTCCGCTCCTCCGGCAAACCGCCGAAAAACAGCCGGTTGATCTGCCGGACCACCTGCTCTTTGCTTGTCCCGTGATGCTTGCGCTGATACAAATAGAGATCCGGGCTCAGCACGGTGATTAGCGCGCTCGCGGTAAAGCGCGGGTCGGCTTCCTCCTCCGGCCTCTCCTGGAGCAAAACCAGAAGCTGCGTCATAACGGCATACAGCCGCTTGTAAAACGGATGCTCCAGCTGCGTGAGCTGGCTTTTGCCGGTGAATCCGGAATTGATCCGGGTCAGCAGATAAGCGTGCTCGTCCACAAAATCAACAACCTTTGCAACACTGGCTCTCAACTGTTCCGCCGCCGTGTCCGCTGCCGCTTCCCGTGCCCCCCGCTCCAGGCCCTCGAGAAACTGCTCAATGTTGGTGCGCAAAAGGTCCGAGCAGATCTCTCCTATGTTCGCGTAGCGCCGATACAGGGAGCCCTGCCCGATTCCCGCCTGCCGGGCAATCTGGTACATGCTGACTTCATCGACGCCATGCGTCTGAAAAAGCGTCCGGGCCGCGAACAATATTTTTTCCCGGTAAGCATCCTCCGAACCCGCCTTTTCGCTGCGCCCTTTAGCGGCGGCTTCCTTCCTCGACGGCTGCGTCTCTGCGCTCTCGGCGCTCCGCCCTTTTCTTTGGTTGCCGGCCATCCTGCCCCCCCTTTTTCCAAACATCCCTTCCCTTATTCGAATCACCCGATTGACAGAGCGGACAATTGTCCGTAGAATAAGTATGCTCTTGCGCGGACAATTGTCCGCTATTCCATTATAGAGAAAACGAGCGCGCATGGTCAACGGACGGCTGCACGGCCATCCGGGAGGAGGAGAGAAACATGAACGAAACCGCTTTGAAGCCGGACGCCGGCTTTCGGCTGCGCGGCATTCTCGTTCCGCTGCTTGCGATTATCGCCGGCGTGTTTATGGTGGTGCTCGACAGCACGGCGATGAATGTCGCCTTGTCCCGTCTGGTTGTTGATTTCGGAACCGATTTGAAAACCCTGCAGTGGACCGTGACGGGCTACATGCTCGCACAGGCCTCCGTCATCCCGCTGACCGGCTGGCTGTCGGACCGGTTCGGGGCGCAGCGCGTCTTTTTGACCGCTATTGTGGTCTTTACCGCCGGTTCCATTCTTTGCGCCACCCCCAGCTCGGCGGGCTGGCTGATTGCTTTTCGCGTGCTCCAGGGCATCGGCGGCGGCTGCGTGCTTCCCGTCGGCATGGCGTACGTATACCGGCTGGCCCCGGCCAGCAAAGTCGGCGTCGTCATGGGCATCATGGGCATTCCGGTGCTGTTCGCTCCGGCCATCGGCCCGGTCGTGTCCGGCTGGCTGGTGGAGTATCACTCCTGGCGCTGGATTTTTCTTCTGAACATTCCCATCGGCATTCTCTGCGTCCTGATCGGTGCGTTCAAGCTTCCCAATACAAGCCGGACAAGCGTCCCCGGCATCGACCGCTGGGGCATCATCCTCGGCCCGCTTGCATTCGCGGCCCTTTCGTACGGCGTCAGCCAAGGCGCGGACGGCTGGGGCAGCGACAAGACGGTGATCGGTCTCGCGGTCGGAGTCCTTGCGCTGATCGCCTTTGTGATCGCCGAACTGAAAGCCGAGCAGCCGCTTCTGGAGTTGCGGATTTTCCGCTCCGTCGACTTCACGGCCGGGATTCTCGTGCAGTGGGTCGCCCAGTTTGCTTTGTACGGCGCACTCTTCCTGATGCCGCAGTTTCTGCAGCAGGCGCGCGGCTTCGAGCCGTTCCACACCGGCGTTACCATGCTGCCCCAGGCCATCGCGTCGGCCTTCATCATGCCGATCGCCGGCATTTTGTTTGACCGGATCGGCGTCCGCTGGCTTGTCGTGGCTGGACTCGGGCTTGTCGGCGGCGCGCTTTTCCAATATTCGCAGGTTGACCTGACAACGGAAAGCCGGGATATCCTTCTCCCGCTGCTCATGTGCGGCGCGGGCATGGGCATGATGACAATGCCGATGAACACGCACCTGCTGAACAAGGCGCCCCGGCGGCTGGTCAACCGCGTCACTTCGCTGACCAACTCCATGCAGCAGGTAATCAGCTCGCTGGCCGTATCCACCTTGGTCACCATTCTGACCTCGCGGACAGCGGCGCATGCGGCGGAGCTTCAGCAGGCGGCAGGCGGAGCGGCCGGTGCAGGGAACGGGGCCGGCACAGCGGCCGGCGGAGCCTCCACCGCCGACGCGGTGCAGCTGTTGAAGGCCACGGCTTTCGCCAACGGCTTTGCCGACACGTTCCACGTCATGATGTTTGTCGCCATCGGCGGCGCCGCGCTGGGACTGCTTCTTCGCCGCTCGCCCGCCAAGGCCGAAACCGGACCGGAAGAAGCGCCGTCCTCCCCGCCGGAAAACGGCCCGCAGCCCACGTAAACAAAACAAAACGCCCTTCATGCCGCCCGAATACCGGGGCATGAAGGGCGTTTCGGGTCTTGAGCCGGCTGCCGGTTCAATGGACCGTATCCCGATACCGGTCCGCATGAAGCGTACCGTCCGCCTCCACTTCGGCAAAGAACACCCGGCTTTCGTCGGCGATGCCTTGCTCCCGAAGTCTTTCCCTGATCCACGCAGGCGTAAGGTTAAGCTTCTTCAGATTGCCGTCAATCAGCTTCCCGTCCGTAATGACCTGCGTCGGAAGGTTTGCATGCTGCTCCGCCACCGGCCGAACGTCCTTTTTCGTTGCGGCCTGCGCGCCCGTCTGGGCCAAAACCGTCACTTGGCCGTCCGTCTCCAGAATGGCGTATTCCACTTCCTTCACGGAAAAAATGTTCTTCTTCCTTAACAGCATCAACACGTCATCCATGTTTATCCGGGAGCCCTGCATGGCTTTTTCCATAACCTCTCCCTTGCGGATCAGGATCGTAGGCTGTCCTTCCAACGCCCTTCGGGCTTTGCGCGATTTAAGGGTGGCCACTCCCGTCAAAAAGGTCAGCGCGGCCCATAAGCCCAAAGCGGCGACCCCGGCCCCGATCGTCAGGGACCGGTCGAGAGCCAGCGCTGCGGCGAGAGAGCCGAACGCGATTCCCCCGACATAATTAAAAAAGGTCAGCTGGCTGACCTGTTTTTTTCCGATCAGGCGGCAAAAAAGCAGCAAAAGCACGTAAGCCATTGCCGTCCGCAGCAAAAGCTCCCCGTAGGCCAACGAAACCACAGCTCCTCCCGCGATTTCCGTTAGCGTGCCCCGCTTCTTCCTTTCCTATCCGGCCAACTTTCTCAAGCCCGCCCCCGTGGGAGCTTGTCCGCGTATCGCGCCCTCAGCTCGCTCAGATGCTCCAGCTTCCGCAGCGCGGTCTCCTTGTTGATCAAGCCGACCGCCAGAATCAGCTGCTCAATCAGGAGAAGCGGCGTGACCATGGAATGGAATTCGCCCATCTCCCCCCGGCTCACATAAAACGAAGCCTGCACCGGATGCCCGTAGCGGAGCGTTTCCCGGTCCGTAACCAGGACAGCCGCGCTGCCCGTCCGGCCGACGCAATCCAGAATCACGTCCGTTTCCGGCAGCATCCGGGTAAAGCTGAACAGCAGCACGGCGTCTTCTTTTTGCAAATGGGCCAGCGATTCCAGAAGCTCGTGCCCGCTCCCCGCCATAATCCGCACCGACAGCCCGAAGCGGGACAGCCGGTAAGACAGCAGCTCGCCCAAGGACAGCGCCGGACCGGGAGCGTGAATGTAGAGACGCCGGGCGCCTGCGATCCGTTCGGCGGCCTTTTGCAGCTCCTCCGGGGACGTTTGCTCCGCCGTTTCGCGGAGATGGTGCAGCGACTGCTCCAGCATTTGGGCGGGGAGGCTGGTGGAATCAAGACGGGACATGGTCTTTTCCAGCTTCAGGGCGGGCGTGGCGTCCGAGGAAGCGTCCCACAGCTTGGCCTTGAACGCTTTGGCGTTCGCGTAGCCGACCACGCGCCAAAACCGGGAAACCGTGGCGATGCTGACGCCGACGCGGTCGGCAATCTCCTGATCCGTCATCAGCAGCACCTCGTCGGGCCGCCGCTCCAGAAAATCCGCTATTTTGCGCTGGCCGGGTGAAAACGGCGTTTTGTCGGGGAACAATGTCATGCCTTGCGCGCGCTCCTTTTCTATAGAAGAAATCGTACCGCAGCGGAACTTGTAAATGAAAAGATAGACAGATATGAAAATTTTATTTCCTATGTATCGATTATGTAATAAAAATTACACTGCGTTGACACAACCCTCGGCCTGCGTTAATACTTTCGCCTTACACTGGAAGCAAATCCAATCCGGGGAGGCTCCCGCCGATGAAAAGCAAAGCTTCGCTCTACACGCTGACATCCTCGCAAAAAATGATGATCTTCGTCTTGTCGATGTCCCTTTACGGGCTGTCCAACATGTTCACCGAACTCATTCCCAAGTTGCAGCTCGGACCCGTCGAGCTGTCCGTGGAATACTTCGCTTTTATTCCGCTGACCCTGTGCATGCTCTTTCACCCGGTTTACGCCGCCATCGGCGCAGCGCTCGGCGAGGTGATCTTCGGCGAACTGATGCTGGGGCAGTTCGGCGGGCTGGGCGAGCTTGAGAAGTTCCTTACCTTCTCCTTCGCCATGTACGTGGCCGGACGCCTGGTGAGCGATCCCAAAAACCGGACCCAGGTCGGCATCGCCGCTTTCACCGGAGTTGCCCTTCACCAGCTTTGCAGCTCTCTCGTCGATATCGGCAAGGTGTGGATCGGCGTGGAGGAATTTGAAGCCGTGCCCGGTCTTGCGGAAAGCGTCGTCGTGGTGGAAGGGGTGGGATTCCTGAACGATGTGCTGTTCTCCGGCATCCTGTTCGCCCTCCTGCCTACATTATATCTGGTTCCGCGCCTGTATGGAAAAATAGAACCGCTTCTCGGCATCCGCCCCCGGCAAAAAGCGACCAAATACGAATCCGCCGGCATCGTCACGCCCCGCTTGGTCATCGGCGGCATTCTTCTGGCGCTTCTGGCGTTCGGCGCGGAATCGCTGTCCGAAACGGACTGGAACTTCGAATGGGAGTCGGGCTTTGCGGACCGCTTCGGTACGGGCGCCATCTGGCTGAGCATCGCTGCCGCCGCAGCCGTCGCCATCGCCGTCATCCTGATCATGCGGGCCAAGCGCAATCGCGCCGGCAAAACGGACAATCAAGCGGAGAATCTGCCGTATGCTTAAAAGCCTTTTCGTGAAGACCCGGCCAGGCGGGAATCCAGCCTCCCTTACGGCCGCGGAAGAGGTTGCTGCGGCGGGCCGCAATAGCTTCAGGGGAGGCGGCGCGGACGAAGCAGTTGCGCGGAAAAGTCTCGAAGGTGCCGGAGCGTCGGACGCGGTCCGTACGAAAAAGCCGGCGGTGGACATCCGGAACGTCTCCTTTACGTACCCCGGCTCGGAGCAGCCGGTCTTGAACGGCGCGACGCTGTCGCTGGAGCGGGGAACGTTTACCGCCGTCATCGGCGGTAACGGCTGCGGCAAGTCAACTTTGTGCAAGCTGTTAAACGGTCTGATCCCCCATTATTATTCCGGCGACTTTACCGGCGAGGTTGCGGTTTGCGGCGTATCCGCCAAGGACCGGACCGTCTCCGGGCTGTCCCGGCTGGTCGGGTACGTCTATCAGGATTTCGACAATCAGCTGGTCCGGCCTACGGTGTGGGACGAAGCCTGCTTTGCGCCGCTAAATTACGGGCTGGCGGACTACCGGGAAAAAGCGCGCCGCGCGCTCGACCTTTGCGGCCTGACCGCGCTCCGGGACCGGTACATCTGGGAACTGAGCGGAGGACAAAAGCATTTGCTCGCCCTCGCCGGCGCACTGTCGCTGGCGCCGGCCATTCTCGTCGTCGACGAGCCGGTTTCGCAGCTTGATCCGCAGCATGCCCGCCAGGTTTACGAGGTACTGAAGCAGCTGAACGAACGCCATGGCATCACCGTCGTGGTGATCGAGCATCACACGGAATTTATCGCCGATTATTGCACCGACGCCGTGCTGATGGAAAAAGGCCGCATACTCTGGAAGCGCCCGGCCGCCGAGGCGCTGAACCGGCTGGCCGATCTGGAGCGGCTGGGCATTCAGCCGCCCGAGGTCACGAAGGCGGCGGCGCTGCTCGACCGCCTGACGGAAGAGGCGCCGCAGCGTTCGGCCGGGAATGCGGACGGCTTGGCGGGAAAAGCGGCTGGACCCGTCGGGAACGCGGCGGACTTGGACAGCGCAGCGGACGGCGCGAGCGCCTACCCGGTGACGGCCGAAGCGGCCGTGCCGTACTTCCGCGAGCGGCTGCGCCAGGCCGGCCGGAACGAGCGAGGCTTGGCGGAGGCCTGTGCAGGCGGCAGCCCCTGGACGGCGGCCGCGATCACGGCAGCGGAGCCCGCGCCCGTCCCGGCGGCCGAACGCGTCCCCGCCGTCCAGCTGCGGGACGCCTCGCTCCGCTACCGCACGATCCGCAAGACGGAGCGCGCGGTGCTGAACGGCGTCAGCCTGACGCTGCACGAGGGCGAACGCATCGCGCTGGTCGGCAACAACGGAGCCGGAAAATCGTCCCTGCTCCGGCTGGCCGCCGGCATCGCCAAGCCCGCCGCCGGGACGGTTCAGGTGCTCGGCCGCGATACGCGGGAGACGCCGCTGGAGCAGCTGTCGGGCTCCGTCGTCTACGTGTTCCAGAACCCCGAGGACATGTTCATTGACGACTCGGTGGAGAAGGAAATTGCGTACTGCCTGAAAAAACGCCGCTACCCGGATGCGGAGGCCGTTCTCGAAAACGTGCTTGCCGCATTCCGGCTCGCGGACCTGCGGGAGCGGGACGCGCGGCTCCTGAGCGGCGGCCAGCAGCGCCGGGTTTCCCTGGCGATCGGAGCCGCCATCCGCCCGGCGGTCATGCTGCTCGACGAGCCGACCGCCAACCTCGACCTTGCCACGCGGCAAGAGCTGATCGGGACGTTGAACGAACTGGAAGCGCATGTCCGCACCGTTGTTATTGCTACGCATGACATGCAGCTGGTCAGCCAGTGGGCCACGCGGGTGATCGTCCTGCATGAAGGTTCGGTAATTGGCGACGGCGCGCCGGAAGACATCTTTTCCGATTCGGCCCTCATCCGCCGAGCCGGACTCGCCCCTACGCAAATCATGGACCTGTCCGGCAAGCTCGGCCTTTTGCCGCCAAGCGCCACGCCGGAGCAGTTTGCCGCCCGCCTGAGCCGCCGCATGCCATCAAAGGAGGACACGACCGATGCAGCTTGTCCGCAACTGGCTGACTAAATTTTCGCTGGAGCGCATCCAGCTTGAACTGATGAATACAGCCTACGGCAGCGGGCACGTCTCGCTGTCGCGGCTCGATCCGCGCTGCATGCTGATCTGGTATCTGTTTTTCGCCGTCGTGCCCTGGTTCCTGTCCAACCTGCTTGTGCTCGGCGGCCTGTTCGTCCTGCTGGCCGTCACCACCGCTTTGTCGCGTGTAACGCCGCTCGTTATTCTCGTGCTCTGCCTCGGGCTGATCGGCCAGGTGGGCTGGCTGTTTGTGATCTCGCTTTTTTTCGGAGGCGACATCTCCTCCGCCCTGCCGCTGCTCAAGCTGACGCTGAAGCTGTCGGTCGTCTCGCTGGCGAGCATCACCGTGTTTTCGGGCATGGACCCGGAGAAAATCAGCGACGGACTGCTGGCGCTCGGCATGCCCGCCGCCTTCTCCTTCAGCTTGTCGTACGGTTACCGCATCCTGCCGGTGCTGTTTGAGGAATTTCGCAACGTCCTGCTTTCTTACCGGCTGCGCGGACGCGGGCCGGAACGGCCCGGCTTCCTGTACTGGCGGACCGGCGCCTATTATTTGAAGCTGCTCGTGTTTTCCTTTTTCCCGCTGATGCTGGCGACAGCCAAACGCTCGCGCACCACCGTGGAGGCGCTGGAAACGCGCGGCTTTTCCTACGGCATGAAAAACCCGGCCGCCAAAAGGCTCAAGCTCGCTCATCTGCGGATCACCGCCCGCGACATCGTCTTTTTAACCGGCACGGCTGCGTACACCGGGCTTCTGTTCTGGCTTGGCCATGCCTTCCCGCTCGCCGCATAAGTTCTCCGCCGTCTTTAACCCGGGGCAAGGCACGGCCCGAACGGGCCGGCAAGCCAGTCCGGCCCCGGTGTCCTTCTTGCGTTGCCAAAGCTGATCCCAAAAAGGAGTGCCCGCCCATGCGCATCGACCTGCATACCCACGCCAAGCTGTCCAAAGCATCCGATTTTTCGGCGGCGTATTACGAAGAAATGATCCGTGAGGCAAAGGCCAACGGCCTGGACGCCCTCGCGTTAACCGAACATTTTAACACGCGAAACTTTCACGAGGTTTACGAAACGCTGGACCGCCTCTATCCTTACAACGGCGAATACTACGAGGCGGACGGCCTGAAGCTCTTTCCGGGCATGGAGGTGGACATCCGGGAAACCGGCCACATTCTGCTGATCGGGCAAAAGGCCCACATCCTCGCGGTCCGCAGCCAACTGGAGCCTTACACGGTCAAGCCCGCCTTCATTCCCTTTGCGGAGCTGCTGGCGCTGGCCGAACGCTATCCCCTGCTCAAAATCGGCGCGCATCCGTTCCGGGAATCGACGCCGCTTCACCACCTGGACCGCAGCCTGCTTTCCCGGCTGGACGCGTTTGACTTGAACGGCAAGGACATGTACGAATACGGCTCTACCGCCAATCAGGCGAGGGTCGCCCGTTTTGCGGAGGAGCTGGGCAAGCCGATGACGGCGGGCAGCGATACGCACCAATGCCTGCAATTCGGCAGCGTCGTCAACGTATTCGAGCGGCGCGTCGAAAGCGCAGCCGAGCTGAAGGAAGCCGTCCGGTCGGGCGCTTTCCGCATCGACGTATCCGATCAATTGCCGCTTAAGGTCAAAGCCTCCGTCATGCTCAAAAAGCTGCTGAAGCGGGTCGCCGCTCTGGAAGCCGATTTGGCCGGGCTGCCGCAATAAAAACACTCCCCTCCATCCGGCACGGGGGCCGCTTCTCCGATAGAAGAACGGTTTCCGCAAAATGCCGCGATAAAGGGGAGTGATGGTTTTAACCGGGCAAGCAGCTGTTATGGGATTGGTTTCCGGTCCCTTTTCGACTTCATCCGGCTTTTTTTGTGAACGGTTATCCGCGCTCCCGCCGGATTTCGTCCAGAAGCTGCTCCGCCAGTTCCTCCGGCTTTGCCGCGCCGAGGTCGCCTTCGCCCCGTTTGCGGACCGATACCGTGCCGGAGGCTCTTTCGTTCTCGCCCAGCACGAACACATACGGGACCTTTTCCAGCTCCGCTTCGCGGATTTTGTACCCGAGCTTCTCCGCCCGTCCGTCCACCTCCACCCGCAAGCCGCATGCTTCCAGGGAACGCTTGAGCTGAAGCGCGTCGTCCAGCATGGCGTCCGTTACCGGCACAACTTTGACCTGCACCGGCGCGAGCCAAAGCGGGAAGGCCCCGGCGTAATGCTCCGTCAAAATGCCGATGAAGCGGTCGATCGAACCGTACACGGCGCGATGGATCACCACCGGCCGGTGCTTGCCGCCGTCTTCCCCGATATACGTCAGGGCGAACTTTTCGGGCATTTGAAAATCCAGCTGGATCGTGCCGCACTGCCAGCTCCGTTTGAGCGCATCGAGCACATGGAAATCGATTTTCGGCCCGTAAAACGCCCCGTCGCCCTCGTTCAGCCGGTAGTCGATGCCCCGGCTTTCCAGCACGCTTTTCAGCGCGCCCTCCGCCTGCTCCCACAGCTCCGCCGATCCCATGGAATCCTCCGGACGCGTGGACAGCTCAATTTTGTAATCGAAGCCGAATACCCGGTACATCTCCCCGATCAGGTCGATGACTCCGCCAATCTCCTCCGCAATCTGGTCGGGCCGGACAAACAGATGGGCATCGTCCTGGCAAAACGTGCGGACCCGCATCATGCCGTTCAGCGCGCCGGAAAGCTCGTGGCGGTGCACCTGGCCGAATTCGAACAGGCGGATCGGCAGCTCCCGGTAGGAGCGAAGGCTGTTTTTGAACACCAGCATGTGGCCCGGGCAGTTCATCGGCTTGAGGGCAAACGTCGTTTCGTCCACCTTCGTGAAGTACATGTTGTCCTTGTAGTGATCCCAGTGGCCCGATTGCTCCCACATGCGGTTGTTCATCATGAGGGGCGAGCGCACTTCCTCGTAGCCCCGCCGCCGCTGCAGGTCGCGGGAGAAGCTCTCCAGCTCGTTGCGGAGGGCCATTCCTTTCGGCAGGTAAAACGGCATCCCGGGCGCTTCCTCGGAGAACATGAAGAGCTCCAGCTCCTTGCCCAGCTTGCGGTGGTCCCGCTTCTTCGCTTCCTCCAGGAGCCGCAGGTGCTCGTCAAGCTGCGTTTTTTTCGGGAAGGCCGTGCCGTAAATCCGCTGGAGCATCTTGTTTGCGGAGTCGCCCCGCCAATAGGCCCCGGCCACGCTCATCAGCCGGAAGGCTTTGATCCGCCCCGTGGAAGGCAGATGCGGCCCCCTGCACAGGTCGGCGAATTCGCCCTGCTCGTAGATCGTAATCGCCGCATTGTCCGGCAGGTCGCGGATCAGCTCCTGCTTGTACGGCTCCTCCCGTTCGGCGAAAAAGCGCAAAGCCTCCTCCCGGCTGACTTCCCGGCGGACAATCGGGAGGTCTTCCGCCGCGATCCGTTCCATTTCGCGTTCGATCCGCGCCAGGTCGCCCTCCGACAGCGGATCGTTCAAGTCCATATCGTAATAAAAGCCGTCGTCGATCACCGGGCCGATGCCCAGCTTGACCGCCCCGCCGCCGTACAGCCGCTTGACCGCCTGCGCCAGCAGGTGGGCGGCGCTGTGCCGGTAAACGGCCAGCCCGTCCTTGGAGTCGAGCGTCACCATTTCAACCTCGGCGTCCCGTTCCAGCGGCCGGTTCAGATCGGCGAGCTGTCCGTCGAGCTTCCCGGCCACGGCGTTTTTGCCCAGGCTGGGGCTGATCGAGGCGGCGAGCTGCCCGAGCGTCGTTCCTTGCGGCATTTCCTTCCGGCTGCCATCCGGCAGCGCAATGCGAACCATCATGAGAATCCCTCCGTGAGCATGAGTTTTTGAACGCAAAAAACGCACTCTCCACAAAGGGACGAGTGCGTTCGGCTCGCGGTTCCACCCTCATTCGATCCGCCTTTCCCCACGGCGTGCGCCGGTGCGAAACAGGTCGGACCCTCATTCGGCATCCGGTAACGGGGATGAATCGGAGACGCTTACTGCCCCCGGAGCAAGCGAAGCTGCGCTTGGCGGGCGGGTTCAACGTCACGGCTGCAAAGGGGTAACTCCGATCCGTCGGCTGAAGAAGCTTTCACCACACACTTCTCTCTCTGGCAGCCCGTGAAGGGAATCTTGTCTTTGGTCATCGCCTGTTCAAAAGGTATGGCATGGATTATAGTCCTGTTTGCGGACTATTGTCAATGGGGGGCGGCCCACACTGTTGGTCATACCGCAAGCCACCAAAACACGCCGAATTTGTCAATCACATTGGAGCAATAAGGATTCCAGTTGCATGGGCCCGGCGGGTCAATGACCTTTCCGCCGTTTTTAAGAACGGCATAAGCCTGAGCAACCGCCTCTTCGCTGCCCATCCCATAGACATTGAAGGCCATCGTTTTCCAAGCCGCGTTATTGTCGGTTTCGCAGCCCTCGGGCGCTTCGCTTAACGCCATAAACAATTCGCCGGTCCGCATTAATTCGCAATGCATGTATTCCGCTTTCGTGTCATGCTTTACCTCCATCCCTTTTTCCAGGCCGAAGGCTTTGCATTACGCGTCGGCGGCTTCCAGGCTTCCCTTTACATAGACTTGCGGGCTGATTTTCATCGGTTTCCTCCTACTTGGCTGAGAGACGCTAACGGATCGAAACGGTCCTTCAGATTTCTTTTACCATAGAAATCTTTTTAAGATCAGTCAAGGAAAGGCATCACAAAAGGGAAAGCCGTGCGGGGTATGGTATAATCCTCCTAAAGCTGAAACGGGGGAGAGAACCGGATGAACGAGCTTTTCATACGCAGCGTGGTATTGAACCGCGATACGATCGAAGACCCGGGGGCGTATCCCTACCGCCTGCCGGTCGTGCGCCACCTGGACAAGCTGGATTTCCGCAGCCGCGTCACGTTTCTGGTCGGGGAAAACGGGACGGGGAAATCCACCCTCCTGGAAGCGGTCGCGATTCAATACGGCTTCAACCCGGAAGGCGGCTCAAAAAATTTCAACTTCTCCACCTACCACTCCCATTCCGAGCTCAGCGAAGCCATTACCCTTTGGAAAGGCGTCCGCAAGCCGGGAGACGGTTTTTTTCTGCGGGCGGAAAGCTTCTACAACGTGGCGTCGGAGGTCGACGCTCTGCTCCTCGAAGGCAGCTACGGCGGCAAATCGCTCCACGCCCAGTCGCACGGCGAAAGCTTCATGTCCCTTCTGCTGCACCGGTTCCGCGGCAACGGCATGTACATCCTGGACGAGCCCGAGGCCGCGCTGTCGCCGTCCCGCCAGCTCGCCCTGATTGCGCGAATGCACCAGCTGGTCGAAAAGCGCTCCCAGTTCATCATCGCCACCCATTCGCCGATTCTGCTCGCCTACCCGGGCGCGGACATTTACGTCCTGGACGAGGACGGAATCCGGCTGACGCCTTACGAGGACACGGAGCATTACCAGTTGACCAAAGCATTCCTGCAGAACCCGGCGGGGATTCTGAAGGAGCTGTTGGCGGAGTAAGTCGATGCGCCCGGTACGAACATGACCTTTCTTCGGGATTCGAAAACAGGCGCAAGCCGCCATGAAAAAAGCTGCCGGGAAGCCTGACTCTCCCTTGGCGGCTTTTGCTCGTGGTCATTTTGCCGTCGGGCAGGAAAAACGTGTTCCCCCTTTTGGCGGTACGCAAGCACGCCTTTTTTGGCGCTGCTTCTAAATCACCGATTGACCCGGCAACTGAATTTTTTTAGAGAGACCGAGCCGGTTCGAATCGCCAATTAACCCTCCAGTGAAACGATCACGTATCCTCCAGTGAAACGAGCGCGTAGCCTCCAGTGAAACGAGCGCGTAGCCTCCAGTGAAACGAGCGCGTAGCCTCCAGTGAAACGAGCGCGTAGCCTCCGGTAAAACGATCGCGTAGCCTCCAGTGAAACGATCGCGGGCGGGTTCCGTGGGAATTTCCCCGCACGGGTTCGCCTTTTTGGCCCCTGATGGGAACGATGACACGAATAAGTGCGAAATGAGCCTTATTTTCCCCCCCTAGCTCCCTCCCTGCCTAACAGCTGCGAAACAGCACTTATTTTCTCCAAAACCGGCCAAAACCGGATAAAAACGTAAATATAAGCAGTAGACTTGCAAAAAAACTTACATGGTGCCTGTAAGAGGAT